>NZ_JBPVWS010000016.1:0-103614 GCF_053470365.1 Stutzerimonas tianxiuensis
ACCAACTTTCCTTTGTTCCAGGGCCGGCGGGTGCAGGTAGCAGTGATGTTCATGGCAAGTCCTCCACATGTGGGAGGACAAGCATGGCTAGCCAGAGAAGTGGTTGCTAACCGGCCAAAAGCAGTCCTTGAGAGCGATCGACCCGAAGCAGATGGTGTCCACCCGTGTAGCTGGACGGGCTGACCTATGCAGTTCGCTTGCAGCGCTGGCTGTATGCAACATACCGTTTAGCGGGGCGGGGATTGGAAACCTCGTCTCGGCACATTGGACTTGCCCTCAATGTCCGCTGGCTTCTTGACGACTCGTACCCCTGAGACTTCCTAGTCACTAGTGACGGTTTTGGTTGATAACGTGAAACCGCCACTCGGTTAGATTCGCATGGTGCAAAACTATCGCTACGCGGATACCTACGCCTGTGGCGGGGCGTCCAGATCTTCCGTGGCTCATATTGTCATTCGATGCTGGAGCGCGGTTGCGATGCTCAATGAAATGCTGCGACGTGATCGTGAATCATCAGCCATGGCACCGTGGTGGGTTCTCCTTAAAGCGAAGAAGTTTCAAATGCGCCAGCTTCTAGTGTGCGGCTTGCTAAGTTGCCTGGCTTTCGCTGCGCCGGCAGAGGTTATGTCACCGGCGCAATTGCACTTTCTGGAAGTAAACGCTGCTGAACCCGAGGCTACCCAGGCCTGGAGGCGGGGCGTGTACATTTGGGATAGCCGTGCGTTGCTCAATCCTGCTACTCGAACCGACGAGCTGTCTCGCCTGGACCGCACGGGCATCCAACGTCTATATATCGGGCTGAGCGCCGAGCAATTAGCGCAACCGGAAGTTGTGCGGACGCTCGATGCGGTTGCCATAACGCTCAGAAAACGTGGCTTCGAGCCTGTGCTGCTTTTGGGTGATCCAGACTGGATGGCGCCTGAGAACCGCGCTTCGCTGATCGCCATCATTTCGAAATTGAAGTCTGTGTCGTTCTCAGCACTTCATCTGGATCTGGAAGTTGAGCAGCGTGGCTGGCCGGTTCCGGCGAAACATGTGCGTGAATGGCTGGACACGCTAAAGCATGTGGCAGCCGCTAGTCCTTGGCCTGTCGAAATATCGAGCCATTACCGCTGGTTTACTGAGGAGATGGGTGGCTTTCCTTGCGCTCCGTGTGAGCTACCTTCCATCGGTGTAAGTAAGGTGAGTTTGATGATCTACACCCGCAGTGCTGAACGCAGCGCCCAGCTCACGGAGAAAATCGCTCAGCGCTGGCCGGCCGTGCGCTTTCGACTCGCGCAGAGCATAGAGCCTCAGCTTGCGCCTGAAGAAACCTGGGGCGGCGCAGCACAGGCTCTACTTCAAGAGCAGGACAGCTTTTGGCGGGCTAGGCTGCAGCCTTTGGCTGTAGGGGGTATCGACTGGCAAGAGTGGGAATATTATCCAACCGGCCAACAACTATGAAAATCTATTGCTAATAAACGAAACAGCTACGATCCGGAAGCAGCAGGAGCCGGTTGCCGCTCTAACGTTTCCTGCCTCGCATTGCTCCAAGATGCTAATTTTCTACTTGCACCGACGAGGTCTTCGTGCCGTTCGTAAACAAGCCTGCCATCTTGGCACGTGCCATCGCCATTATAGTTCTTGTCAGTTTGCTGATAGTTGCCGTTACCGCTTTTATCGAGCGAAACACATTTGATCGCTTAGATGATCTAAACGGGCCTACTGAAGTGAGCCATATCTCTGACCAGGGGCGTTCCGACTGGAATCGCTTCGCCAGCGGAGAGCCTTCTCGTCTTGCAATCTTGTTGACTGATAAGGATTCCGCTTGGCTCGGCCTGTCTCATGGCCTCAAAAGTATCGGCGTGCCGTTCACTATTACCGATGACGTCGCCGAGGCTACTCGTCATAACGTCGTCCTCGTGTATCCGTTGCTTTCGGGACGCACCCTTGACGATGCTGGGCGCACAGCGCTGCGCCGCCACGTGGAAGCAGGACGGACTCTAATAGCCACACAAGTGCTGGGTGGCGGACTACACGATCTGTTTGGCTTCGAATCGACTTTGGAATCGCGAGCTCACCACAGTATCACCTTCGAACAAGCGCCAGCCCTTGGCTGGATCAGCGATCCCCATGAAAAGACAGTACTGCTTGGCCAGCCTGATCTGCCGACAAGTTGGATCGGCACGCAAACGTATGTGAATGCGCAGCAGGTTTTGGCCAGGTTCGAAGACGGATCCGCCGCTTTGGTCAGAGGAGACAACAAGGCAGGCGGCAGCGCATATGCGTTGGGTTTTGACCTCGGCTTTTTCATCATGCGAGCGCACAACGATCGTAATGACCAAGGCTACCGGGCCTATGCCAATGGTTATGAGCCCTCCGTCGACGTATGGCTGCGCTGGCTCAGGGCTGTCTATCGCCAGCACGAACCGCTAGCCGTCACGATTGGCTCTGTGCCACAAGGCCAACGCCTGGCTGCGGTCGTGACGTTTGATGTGGATTACGTCAAGTCGATGGGCAATCTACTTGCCTATCGGGACTTGCTCGTGCGGGAAGGAATACCGGCAACCTTTTTCCTACAAACAAAATACTACCGCGACTTTCAGGACGAAGGTTTTTTCAACGACCGTACGCTTGCTGCGATGGATGCCTTGGTGGCGGCTGGTATGGAGATAGCCAGCCACTCAGTTAGCCATTCCGACATGTACGCCTCGCTTCCGCTTGGTGATGGGAGCGAGCAATATCCGACCTACCAGCCGAGGGTTAAGGCTCTCGGCGATACGCAAGGTGCGACGGTGATGGGCGAGCTTAGGGTGAGCCGCTTTTTGTTGGAGCAACTGACCGGTCGCTCGGTGGTCTCGTTCCGTCCCGGCTATCTAGCAACACCGCCTCGCCTCCCTGAGGCTCTGGCCGCATCGGGCTATCGCTTTTCGAGTTCAGCAACTGCAGGGAACCTCACCACACACTTACCGTTTCGCACAAACACGCAACGGATGTATAGCGATGAAACGACAGTGTTTGAGTTTCCAATTGCGATTGAAGATGAGATACCGCCGATTATGGATCAGCGAGTCGAGGAGGCGGTTGAGCTGGCCGAGAAGCTTGCCCGATATGGCGCAAGTTACGTGATGCTGCTTCACCCGAATGAAGTTGACCATAAGTACCGCTTCTTGGAGCAGATCCTTCCTCGACTCAAACCATTCGCCTGGTTTGGAACCATGAGCCAGTACGGCAGCTGGTGGGCTGCACGCGATAAAGTCGAGGTCGATGTGCTGGCGCAACGCGGTCAAATTGTGCTCAACGTCCAAGCGCAAGAGCCTATTAAAGATCTGGTATTTGAGTTGCCAACTGGCCTGCGGCCGGTCTCTGGCAGCGCCATGCAAAAGCTATCCGATGGGCGATGGCTGTTCCGCGATATTCCCGCCGGCACGATTATGATTGACTTACATCACTAAAGACGCAGGAAATCCAGGTTCGACTGCGACTGTCACCACGGGCAGGTTTTGGCCGGAGGCGGTCATCGATGACAGGCAGCTGCCGGCCAAAAGCAGACATCGGTGGAAAGTCGCTCACTCAGACAATGGGCTTTTCGGCAGCTGCCGTTTGGCTAACAATCTCCGTATCCGTTCTCCAACGCCGAAGTACCGCAATGGATCAGATACTGTCGCTTCTCTCCGAAACTGTTCCCAAGGCCCGCACACTTGAAGAGCTGACACGCCCCCTGCTGACGCTGCTCGGCCAGGTCACGGGGATGGAGTCGACTTATCTGACAACCATCCATGCCGAGGAGGGAGTCCAGCGCATCGAGTATTCCCGCAACGTTGGCAACATGGTCATCCCAGAGGGACTGGTTGTGCCCTGGGCCGATACGCTGTGCAAGCGGGCCCTGGAAGAGAACCGGCTGTACTCGGACAACGTGACCGAATGCTGGGGGGATTCGGAAGCTGCTGCGGCCCTGGGCATCAAGACCTATGTCAGCGCGCCGATCCGATCCCACGATGGCCGCGTGCTGGGCACGGTCTGTGCTGCCAGCTCGGCCAAGGTGCCTCGCGCGCCGGATGCCGAACCGCTACTCATGCTGCTGTCGGGGCTGCTGAGCTATTCGCTCGAGCGCGAGCAACTGGTCGAGCGACTGCAGGTCGCCAACGGCGAGCTGGCCAAGCTAGCCCTGACCGATTCCCTGACGGGCCTGCCCAACCGGCGAGCCATCCTCAACGAATCGGCTCACCTGTTCGCCCTAGCCGAGCGCGAGCTCAAGTACCTGCTGGTGGGCGTCGTCGACCTAGATGGCTTCAAGCTGATCAACGATACCCATGGCCATATGGCGGGCGACCAGTTCCTGCGTGGCGTCGCCGACAAATTGCAACACAGCCTGCGGGCCAGCGACATCGTAGGGCGGACCGGAGGCGACGAGTTCATCGTGTTAGCTCTGGGCAACCCATCCGAACACGAGGACCTGGAAACAGGCATGAGCCATACCGCAGAGCTGCTGCAGAAGCGTTTGACCGAAGCACCGATCGGCCACTACGAGCTGGACCATGGCATCGGCGACCTGAGCTATACGGGTGCGAGTGTCGGCGTTGTGGCAGTCATGCCTGAAAGCATGACGGCAGAGGACGCGATCAAGCTCGCGGATCGCGAAATGTACAAGGTCAAGCAGGGACGCAAACTTCGGGCATGAGGCTGACAGGCCAGCACCGGCTCGTCTCAGGTTTCGCCGCCCGCTAACCGGGGGCAGCGAAGCAATCGCACGGAGGCAATGAGGTTTTCGTCATCCAGCCTCAGCTGGCCGTTCAGCACCGCCTGCTGCCCCTCACCATTGGATGCTATCGGCCAAAAGCAGCTGCTGGAGAGGCCTCTAGGGAAGCGGGGCCTATTCACCATGTTCGCTCTTTCATTTCTTCTAGTGGGCTGTCATTCGCCTTGGGCTTCAGAAATGCGCTCGCGGAGCCTGTTCCAATGTGGCTTGAGCTGCTTCTTGATCGAGGGGGCGTTCATGATTCTGGCTGCCCGGTAACCATATGAGATGAAGTTTCTTCGACCTAGGTAGGAGTATCGCTTGTACAACTTCTTCAGGAACATCGAACGGGGCAACTGGCCTCTGGAAATCCGTTTGGCATTGACCTTGTCCATACATTTTTCGGCCAGCCAGATGCCTCTGTGTACACGGTACTGGTAGCGAGCCAGTGACGATGAGCGCAAGTAAATGTTGGCCCCATCGAAGATAAAACCCAACCTCAAAAGCGGGAGCCAAACGGCATGAACAGCACAGTCACACACCGAGCTAACAGAGCCCTGAAATTCCAGCACAGCTGCTTTCAAACCAGGCTACTAGCCTGCCTCAGGCTCCGACTAAAAAGTCATCGACTCAGTTCTCATGATCTCCGGCGACCCGGCCCAGCATGCTTGCGTCAAAGAGAAGTTCTGCAGTGCAGCTGCTCTGGGCAAGAGATGCGTCGCCAGTTACGTAGGAACGATTGCCGTCAACCTTGTAGGTCAGCGTGAGTTCAGAACCCGGATCCGCAAACAGAAGAAGCCGCTCAAGCTTCTCCAGCTGCCACGAATCGCTACCGTTCACGTGAGCGGGAGTAACAACCAGCACGCTTTTTACGAGCCAGTTGGATCGCTGAGACTCCATAAGGGACTGCAGCGAGCGCTCATGGCCAACCAAGACCATGTGACTCCACTGCATGCCATCTCCATGCTCCACGACGCAGACGTAGAACCAGGGGCGATGGATGTCATGTTCGACAGCTGCCCAAAGCATCGGCTCGTCGGGGAATGCCGGATGGGAAGGTATCCGAGCATGCGAATAGGTCTGAAACATCGGAAACTCCCAAAATATCGCTATAGAGCATAGCCCAAATCATCTGCGCGCGGCTTCATCGTTCCTTTTGTGGGGCGACGAATGGGCACTTCTCTTAGACATGCCATTGGAGAGGCAATAAAGGCGTTTCGAACTGCTCGATCCGTCAGCCAGGAAAGCTTGGGAGCGAGCCAGAGCTACATGAGCGAGCTCGAAAGGGGCGTAAAAAAGAACGTTACCTTTGTGAAGATCGACCAAGTGAGCGAAGCAATTGGGGTACACCCGATCACAATCATGACTGCGGCCTATCGACTGTCTGATCCCGAAACCAGCCTGCAAGAACTCCTCGCTCGGGTAGAGCGTGAGATGGCCGAAGTGGATCTTTGAGCCCCTGAAGTCCGCATCCATAGACAAGGTAGAGCCTTGATGGGCTTAGGCCTCTCAGTTGCTTCCTGCAATCTCGTCGAATCCGAGTTGCAGAGCGTTAAGAGATTCGCCCCCTAGTGATCGATCTTCAAATGCATATAGGAGTAGCTGCTCCTAAACAGGAGCTACGAGCAAAAATACCCTCAGACCTCGCAGAAGCATGCACTCAATTCCTCTCGAAAAATCAGCGCCGAAGAACGGAGTAAGCCTCTGAGTACGTGAGCCACATTTTCGAAAACTATCCAATCGCCTTGGAGGACCGGTAGTCGGATCAGATACAAGAGGTCTGCGCCACGCCAGAGAAACGCAAGCAAGTCACTGTGTATAATTCCCCCTAAGCTTGATGAGAGGAGACACACAATGAGACTGCTACATACCATGCTTCGCGTTGGCGACCTTGATCGGTCGATCGATTTCTATACACGCATCTTGGGAATGACGCTGCTACGTCGCCACGAATATCCAGACGGTCAGTTCACTTTGGCCTTCGTCGGCTACGGCAACGAGGCCGAAAACAGCGTGATCGAGCTGACCTACAACTGGGGTGTTGATAAATATGATCTCGGCACTGCATACGGACACATAGCAATTGAGGTAGAGAATGCCGCAAAAGCTTGCGATGACATCAGAAATAATGGTGGCACCGTAACTCGAGAAGCTGGCCCAATGAAGCATGGCAAGACAGTGATTGCGTTCGTCGCTGACCCAGACGGGTACAAAGTAGAGCTGATACAAAAATCTACTTAACAACTTTGATAGCTGCGGAATTTGCCTTTGCGAGTTCCGCTCTAACTGCGGTGAGCTCCACTAGCAGTGAAACCTCTCTCACTAAGGCCGCCTCGTATAAATCTCTGTATTTACGCACATCATCACGAAGAGAATTTTCATCCCCGTCAGAGCCGCCTTTTTGCTTTGCTGCTGCACGCTCGATAGACTCTATTAAGTCCAAAAATTGAGTTCTAGACTTCTTTATACTCCCCCTACCCCGCCCCGCCTCAAGCGCGACAGTATCCTTTGAAATCTTGCTGCCTCTCGAAACCCGAATCGGAGTATTTTTAGACAGGCGATCCAAGGCATCGTAATACTCAGTCATCACATCCACATCACCCTCCTTTATTAATTATTCTATCAAGAGCAGTTTTATAGTCATCTAGAATAGCCATCTCGTTTTTCCAAACAACTGTAGCGGCATCCAGCTTGGCAACATGGCCTTCCTGCGAAACAATAAGCTTTCGGAGTGAAGCAACCTTAATGACAGATTGATCACATTTAGTGACGCAATGTGAGAAAACGCCAAAGGATCGATGAATACAGTCGCCGCTATTCATACATCCTCCTATCGGCGTTTCCGTATATGAAATCAAGCCATTACGAGCTTTTCGCTGAGTTTCTTTAAACTCCTCGCGGGAGATCTCAACATTCTCAGGCGGCTTACGGTACCAAATCCCCTTGGGACCGAAAGATGGATCTGGACTTGAAAGCACGTTTTTAATGAAAGCAAGGGCCTGAGACTCGAGCTGAGCCTTGGCATACTGCACTGAAATGTGATCATCATAGGTCTCAAGGAGATTCTTAGCGAAGAAGCTTCCAGATGAGTAATATCGAGACATTTCTTCAGTAATGTGCTGAAGCTGTCTTTTAAGGGAAGGCAATGTCACCAACCCTGAACGCGTAGCGTAAAGGGCCAAAGATCGGCGGAGCTGATGTACTGTCAGATGCCATTTAGAACCAACTTTGAATGCCTTATCGAGCGCCCACATACGAAATGGATCTATATCCTGAAGCTCTTGCAAGTCCTCATCAGTAATCGCGACCATCAATCTGTCGACTAGTGTTTTGAAATGACATAAATCGAGGCGAGGCCCGCGAAGCTCATCGCCGAACCCCTTAATAAGAAGCCCAGGGGCCAGAAATAGTGGAGCATCATCAGGAACATGATCTCCCCCCAAGGCAAGGCGGTAGATAACAGCTGAAATTTTCTTCACAACTTCAACAGCTCTATAAGCCTCCTTTGAGGTAACCCATTTAGCCCGCTTCTTTTTTCCGTCCGCAAATTTCGTCGTAAACCCCTTGATCATGTAGTGCTTCTTGCCGCGCCCAGACACAGGCTCAAGACAGTTATAGGGCAAAAACTCTACTTCGCCGTCCCGCATACCGGAGAATGTATGGATTACAAGCTTGCATGATACAAATATCTCCAACAACGCTCGATTAATACTCTTCAGCGTTTCACCTATCCCCCTTTGCGCAAAATGCTCAGCTAAACCAAACTCATCAAGAAGAACCTCAATATATTTTTTTGGCCTTTCATTAGAAGGTATTTCACGAAAGCTATTAGCTCTCTCAACCAAACCTAACAAGCCATCTATTATGGCTTCGTTATAACTTAGATCTTCAAGCAAATTAGAAATAAACAAAGAATAAATTCTAGTCGGCAGAGGCGGATGCTGCCTTGCACCTACTTCGCTACGATATTCGACCTGCCTTGCTCTAACCTCTACCAGCATAGTCCGCCCAACAGGCACGAAACCTAGATCTGAGATATCAAACTGCTGCAAAGTAGAAACTACTTGCGCCAAGCTTCTTAATTGATTTTGATTATGAGAATTTAAAAAATCTATAAAAATATCATCCACCGAAAGAACATGACCTAGTCCAATCTCATTCTTCAACGCATAACGACAAACCATCACAAGGAGGTCGAAATAATGCCTAATCGTTGTTACACTCAAAGGATTTCCAGAGCGCTTAAAAATAATTAAAAAAATTAAATTATGAAGTTCAGAAATAAGACCCATCTCGATCAAGCTGGGATATTTTCGCTTTACACACCAGTGAGAAAAGTTGAAACTGCATGGCTTGGGCTTAGGAGAAAATGCCGATAAATCCCAAGTAAGATCCGGATAAAAAGAAACGGGATTCCCTTCCTTATCCCAACTAACGGGCATATCTGCGCGATTGGAGCATGGAGGTATCTTGATCAGTGCCGGAGCACCTTGAAGATTTGGAAAAACACTCATTAAAGAACACCTACCTGAATGAGAAGCTCGATTTTTCCTTCCCAGTAGGAATCTAACTGGTGCTCCTCGTTAATACTTCTCTCAATATCAGCCACCATCAAATACAATTCAGGAGACAAACTCTCAATATAATCTATGATTTCATCTATCCTATCTAATACGGGCTGATACCAAGAACTCTGAGCCATCTCTGATGGATTAATATACGACACACGCTCAACAAAATATCTACAGCTGAGGAGCTTCCTCACACCTTCCTCGTTTGCATGAACCTTAAAGAACCTACAAAAGAAGCAGCCAAAATCGCCTTTACAATCAGGAGTAATAGGAGCGTTTTCTTCAGCTTCTGGATTTCCAACGCTCTGACACATCGCGCTGCCTATCTGAGTAAACCTCTCAGACAGTTTACCCACTACCACCACAAGCCTTCTAAAGAACTCTGAGAACTGTTTCTTTTGATCACTTTCTCTTCCTTGGGAGTAGTGCATCTCGATAGTTTCCGGCTCACTCTGCAACGTGATTGATGCAATACCTGTATTGTACTTCGCTATATGAGAATCTGACTTAGCCGCCCGCCATTCGCGAGTTCTCACTAATCGGAAATCTCTATCAACGCGCAGTAAAAATTTTTCCAAACGGACGAGAACACCCGAGTCCAAAGCACAAACTTTCTTGTCGTAAGGCACGGTGAAGAACAGTAGAGAGCATTCGACTCCATTCAGAAGCCTGCTTCTAAATTCTAAAAACAACTCAAACTCTGCGACAAACTCAGTTGAGGCTCTAAATGTCTTTAAAACACCACCTGCACGCCACTTAATAACTTTGAAATGCGGGTCTGATTTTTCTATCTTGTATGAATCCCCCCAAGGTAGCTCGCATACCTGCTTAAGATTCATTGAGGTTTTAGCTTGAAACATTGCAACAAAGGCAATCATGGCATGATTAGCCAGCGTAATCCTATGAATACTTCTAGGATCAGCGTTTGCTTCGCGAATCTGTTTCAGCATCAAATTTCTGCAAGTGCGCGCAGTCTCTCGATTGTTGTATACGATCTCAGCGTCATCTAACGATCTAACCCATCCTTTCTCAAAATCCACAATAAGCGCGGGCCTAGTCATCCCAGAACTTGCGTTACTGAATGGGGATCTAAACTTGATCATACAAGGAAAGACCCACAACGCACCCCCAAGGTAATCAGGCAACTTCCAACTGTATGGATAACGTTCAAAACCAACAAATAAATTCGAAAATCCTACATAAGCAGCTCGACACATCGCATAGGATCTTGCCTGCACATCATCTTCCGGAGCCTCGGTCGGAGTTCCAAACAAATTATTGTGCTTAAGTAGTGGAACACCATGCCCGACATACTCATCATCAAATGCAACAGAAACAATCTCAATAATACTTCGCTGAGCTGTGGCATATTTATTCTTTGCAATGTCATCCAAACGATATTGAAGACCCATAAACAAGCAAAACTCTTTGACACAACCCCTCCGCTCTTGAACCACAGTCAAATCTAAAAACCTTGGATCACGATCACACCAATCTAAGAAAATCTTAAGTTGCGCCCACGCCCCCCTTATCGTCGAAAGGCTAAGACCACGATAATTCCTAAGCTGTATAAAATAATTAATAAAAAATGGAATACACTTAGCACGAACCTCACAATAACTATTGCGCTCAACTCTTTTAATGTGCGATCTAGACCCAGCTTTGTCATCCCTTTCCGCAAAACAGTATGAACCTATATCAAAGGTATAACGCTCGGCCCTTAAAACAATCTCACTAGGCCTTTCACCGTCATAAGATTCAACCTTATCTACATCAATGAATGACACCTCCCGTGCTTCCTTCATTGATAATCCTCCACCCTCCAACCTGCCAACAAATCCAAGCGCCGCTCCCAATCAAGCTGAGCCTGCAGTGCAACCTTGTTGTTTTCGGCATAAGACATATAACTATCTAGAGCTTTTTTAGTCGCATGACCTAATCTGAATCTTATATATTCCCTAATATAAGAATCCGATAGCTTCTCTTTTCCAGACAGCGAAGAAAGGCTGTTGTATATATTCATTGCGAAGGATGCTCTCAAATCGTGAAATCTATAAGAAAACACTTCGTGATCAATTTTCAGAGCGGGCCTGACTCTATCGGAAATAAATTGCCGTACAGCCGCACCTTCTAACGATATGAGCTTATCGTTACAGCCTGGATCTTGTATGGATTGATAGTATGGCGTGCCCCTATTACTTAGAAACAGATATTCCATCCCCTTGAATCGATCTCCCGTCGCCGCCTTCACCCGACTCTGATATCTACCACTATTAATATATAGCCTCAGTTTCTCTATTACTTCCCACGGCACCAGCAGCACATATCTCTTATTAAGCTTTGTATCAACACCGGTGCCAGGACCAACCTTAATATATGCGCAGTTGTTCGGACCTCGCTCACAAGAGGTAATATGCTCCGCGCGAATTGTTAGTACAGTTTGAATTCTCGCACCTGAGAATAGAGCAAGGATGTGGGCCAAATACATCTCGCTGTTCCCTAAGAGATAGAGCGTCTCCAACAACTTAATCTGCTGCGCATCCTGTAATGGCCTAAGCCTTCCACCATCAGTAATCAATGCAATATCTACTGGATCTGCACCTTTGAACGCCAAGTCGGTTGTAGTAACTACCCTATGCTTATCTTTTTTTCCTTCTTCATTAACTGGTATAAGGGTCTGCTTTTCTTTCCAAGGAGGGTTATCAGGAATAAATTTTTTATGTTCAGCTAACCATTTATAGAACGATATAACACAGGATATCTTGCGCCGTGCCGTCTTAATGGTGATTTCACCAGCATCCATTTTTAGCTTTAGATATGCCCGATAGCGATACGTAACTCTTTTATATCTTTCAGATGGAAAGAAACGGAAACTTAAATGTTCTTCGTTCAAGTAACGAAGATATAGGGCCAAGTCTTTTGCCAATGAAACACAGGTTCTTATATGACGTTTGTCGTCGTAAAACTTGCTGGCGAGGAAGAGACAGGCCTCAGGCCAAGGGGCCCCGTGCGAATCAACCACGATTGGAAAGGTGATGTGCTGGATACCAGTGTCACTGACCCCAGTGGTCAGAGCAGGCGTGGAGAGGTATGTGACAAGCGGCGTACTGACCAGCTGTGCGACTGGGTTCCCCAGCGCAGCTGTGCGGCTTAGCGCGAAGCGCTTGAGATGTAGGGAGTGCGCTTGACCAAGAGACATGGACGGTTCTCATTTGCTGAGCGACCTGTCCATAAATAGAACACTTTAGAAGGGTGTCAAATTAGTGGAAACTTTGGGGTGCATATGGGGGATGCCACCAGCAAACGTGAGCCATCTCACCGATGTACGACGCAAGGTCGTCCGTACGCAAGTTGAAGCCCTGATGTAGGTCAGTGCCAACAAATCGCAGTCCCATCTCCCTAGCAACATCGACGCTAGTACCGCCACCGATGCTCGGATCTACGACCAGGCCATCTTTTCTTTTCATGTAACTTTCCAGAAAGTCTTTGATAATTCTTCCTGTGCAGTTACCGCGATAGGATGACTTGCCCCAGTGACCACGATCCGGGTAAGAAACAACTGAGCCTGCAAACATGTCTATTCTCCATTCATTTTTGATGCTGGAGAACCCCGACTGGAGTTTCCCAGCCGGGTTTTAGGCGCTCGCCGTGTTAACCACGACGAGTAGCATTAGTCAGACAAACTCACCCTCTTCGCCGTTTGAGTAAACACGACAAGATGATGCGTAGTTCAACCAGCAAGCAGGATACTTATCCCGAGCTTGCTCAATTGCATGTAGCGAATCTTCTGCATCGCACTCGAACGTTGTTTCAGGGAGCAAAGCTCCGTTCACACGTTCGCGCAAGTAGATCCGATAGCGCAGATACAGCCGTGGTATCACCATGACTGACATGTTTCTCTCCTTTCATTTTCCAGAAGGGAGAAAGCCCGGTAAGGGGCTTCCCCCCCTACCGGGCTCATATTTACTTGCGCCGCATCATGCTCAGGAAATTCTCACGAACCTCCTCATGATCAGCGCCAGCTGCGTTACAGCAGGTTTTGAAGCTGAACGGTTCATCTTCGTCCGCCAGCACCCACAACATGCCATCCCACCAGTTTTCAATACTCACCTGAGGGTGAAGAATCTGGCGAAGTGTCATCTTGATCATGTAACTGCGCATCCAGTCGATGTAATCGTCAGTGATTTCATCCTCTGCGCGCAGCAACTCCAACTCCGCATCTGACATCTCAAGGATGTCGAGAAACCCAAGCTGAACCTGTACCTGGATGGGAACAGTTTTTCGCCGGGTGCGGCGCTCAAGAGAGCGGCGTTGAATAATTACTTCATCACCGAACAAGTCGAGTAATGGAGCTACAGCTACATTTTCCATTCTGGCCTCCCTTTCCAAGCGAAGGCCTCCCCCAGCAGGGTTGGCCCCTGCTGGGAATGGTTTGTTGTCTAGTTAAGCGGTTAGTACGTCTCGAACAACCTCAAACAGCGCTGTCTTCAATCTACTTACCGTCCCAACTGCAACGTATTTGGTGAAAAGCTTGCTGAGAACATAGCTATTAGCCGAGCCGAAGCCGAGTCCAATAACCTGTATCCCTGAAGCCTCACACCGCTCGAACATCTCTTTGCAATATCCGTCAGTACCGGAATTTGGCTCGCCATCGGTTATCACGAAAAGAATCTTCCGCTCTCCCTTTGCGCGTAAAACCTCAATCGCGGCAGGCCATATAGCCTGTGCCAATGGAGTTCCACCATGCGGCAGAGCACCAAATCCACCCGCTTCCACTGCAGCGCCAAGACGCTCGGTTGAACGCTTGATCAGATCGCAGCATTGACCGGCCCCAGCTGTGGTTGTGCCTGGAAAAGACATCGCCCCAGTTGTCACCAGTGGCAGCCCTTCAAGCCCCCTGAGAACGGCATACAGCGCCGCCTCAGCTTGTTCCATTGCCGCATCCATACTTACTGACTTGTCGAACAGGAACTGGATAGCAGCTGACTGACGCTCGGCCCGCGCTTTGCTTCGGAACACCCGCGTTTCGCCAGCTGGAAGCATGGCAATGCGCGAGGTATCGATCCGACGCCCTTGGCGCTTGAGCCTTACCCGACAGTCCACCTGTGCCTGCAGCAGTCCATTTAGGATCTGACGCAGACCAGCAGAGTGCGTTTCACCGGAAATACGACGCCTGCATGAGGCTTCGGCTGACCGGCGTACCGCTCTCCCTCCCAGGGGGAATGGCTTGATCGGAGTGAAGTGTGCCGCTGCCTTTCGGCCCAGCAACTCAGCTGCCGCATCGCCAACCTCCGAAATCAACCCTTGCAGGTCTTTTTCAGTGGCTTGCATTACGCGCTCACGCAATCCCAGTGGGGCACCTTGGCCATCACCGGGCTGTAGCGTTGCATCGCGCTGGCCTGAATCCTTCTGGTCGGAACTTCCGCCCTGACCTTCAGGAGATGATTTCTGCTCGGAATTTGGTTGCCCGCCTCCCGTGCCATCCTCACCGCCATTGGCTGGTTGATCACCGCCCGCTTCGTCACCCTGCGAAGAGTTCTGCTCTCCCGAAGGATCGCTTCCTTTTTCGCCGGTACCGTCACTGTCGGTGTTGCCGGTTTCGCCTTCGCCCTCCCCTTGCGGGTCGGCCTCCGACTCACCGTTTTCACCACTTTCGTCAGCACCTTCGTCATTGCCCTTTTCAGGCTCCGGCTCAGGCTTATCTTCGCTTGACGGAAGCAGCTCGATTATCGAATCCACCAGCGCCAGAACCTCTTTCGTGCTGTCGCACTTCAGAGTTTTCAGCACCTCGGCCATGATCTTGTCGGCTAACTCTTGGCCCAGTCGGGCTTCAAGCGCTTCGAGATAGGCTCGCGCGGGTACCTCTAGTTGCGGCTCCTGCAGTTTCCAGTAGCCGCCCATGAGGATTGCGTTATGGATGATCTCTACGTCTGTTGCCTGCGCGACTCGCTCAGGCTGAAACGGATCAAGCAGAACCTTGCGGTTCAGGTACCGAATGTCATCCTCGGTGCCAGGGTACTGATCCATCGACAGACGCTCGATACGGATGTCCTCCAGGATGTTCAGCAAGTTTTTGCGGAACGGAACCGGGGCATCCGCGCCGAATACCGCCATGTCAGTGTTACGGACATGGGAGCACTCATGCGCGATGAAGCCGAAGGACAGCGGTAAATCATCCTCACTGAATGGGACAGTTACCGTTTTTCCATCTGTGAAGGCTCGGGTTCCTTGCACCACCACCTTGACGCCGGTTTGTTCGGCCAGGTGTTGTGCGTAGTACGGGAGCGATCCAATCAGGGATTTAGCCATTTCGTTTCTCCATTCTCGCCACCGCCAGACGGAGAAACCCCCGCTGGGAGGTTTGCTCCCAGGCGGGGTTTAGTGTTGGTGTCAGAAGCTGAATACGCCGTGAGAGACGACGCTACTGACAGATACGGGTGGAACAACCAGCGGTTGAGGCTCTGGAAGCACGTCCTCGTCCTCTGCTTGCTCGGTTGAAGCAGCATCCTCGGCGCCGACCAGATCAAAGGGGTTGAACGAATCAGCCATGCCGGCCTGCTCGATCTCTTCCTCTGCCTGGATCTGCTGGGATACCAGTTCGTTTTCTAGCTGCACCTTCGGCTCAGTCGCTTCAGCAGGTTGCGTCGTGACTGTTTCCGCAGGCTGCACAGCAGCTGGTACCGCAACATCATCCTGCTCGGGCGAGCCATTGGCGATGTTGAGGTTCTTGATCAGCCGGCGTATCGAGTCCTCATCCGAGAGCCCCGATACCAACGTCACAATGTTGCTGTACTGCGTGCCATTGACCACCCCTGAGGCCGGCAAAACCGCAAGGGTTTCGTCGATGTAGGTGGACAGGGCTTGGACATCGCTCGACAGGAACATCAGGCCCTTGAGCTTGGTGTTCATCTTGCGAATCGTGTTGAGGGTCGTCTGGGTGACATGGCCACGAGTGGCCAGGCCGTTTTCCATCAAACGTTCGGCTGTCTCTGCCGTCTCAGCGTAGAGCTGATCCGACAGGCCGCGCACTTGACTCCCAAGCGTTGCAGATAGGTGCTTGTCGCCGTCCGGCGCCACACGGCAAGCCGCGTAACCGAACTGAAGACCGGCCTCTACCTGATGTTTCGGCGTGATGCTTTGCATAATGGCTTCTCGCCATTCGGCACGCTCCCACTCCTGCTGCACCCATTCATTGACCCAACGGTCATAGTTAGGAATGAAGTTTTTCTTCAGGTCATAGAACTGGTTCTTCAGAGCTTCAAGCTCGTCTACAACCCTCTGGATCTTCTCCTGCGGTATGGCATAGCCGCCGAGGAATTTGATTCCATAGTCTTCCAGGACCTTGATCGCACGCCGTTTGACTTTCTCGAACGGCTTGAGCTTTTCGGGATCGATTACTCGCATCGAACCCAATGAGGCCAGCCGTGCCGGTGGAATTTTACCCTCCAGCATTTCAGGCTTCAGTTTCTTCCGAGCAGTCCACAGGTGGATGCCCGAGAGGTCTACCAGCAGGATCTGGTCCAGAATCTGGATTTCGTTCTGTTGGATAGTCATTGCGAAGTTCTCCTTTTCTCTAAAGCAAAAAAAGGGGGAACTTCGCCCCTAAGGGGAAAGTTCCCCCTCAGGGCTGTTTACGATTAGAACGGTTTATCTACTTCAACCGGCCAGTCGTTACCAAACACGCTGCTTGCCATCTTATCGATTGCAAGCTTCTGCACTTTGTCGCAGCGATTAAGCAGCGACTCTTGCAGAGCGAGTTTCAACGGGTTTTTCTTCTTGGCCAATGTATATCCATTGCCAATCCGAGCCCAACGCAACAAAGTCCGAGTGGACATTGTAACGCTGAGATAGTTACCGCCTTTACCTTGGTGTTGATCACGAACACTATTTGCAATCTTCACCATGTTCTCGACGATTTCCTTTGTTATCCCTGGTACGGCTTTAACGACCAGATCAACTTCATCCTTCGGCTCAAGGTATTCCACCTCGAACACTCGGAATCGGTCGAGCGATGCCAGGTTCTGCTGCATCGTAGCGGCATAAACCCCCATCTCATCCGACTGCCCTGCCGTGTTGCCGCAAGCGACGAAACGGAAATTGGCATGTGGCCGAATGACCTCGCCGTTGTTTTCAGCGATCACCAGTGGACGCCCCTCCATTACCGCGTGGAGGCCCACCGTTACCGAAGGATCGAGGGTGTCGTACTCGTCCAGGACGAACACGAGCCCATGTCGCATAGCCTTGGTGAGCGGCCCGTCCACGAATTTCGTGTTCAGATCGCCCGACACAGGGTCCGTTACTGGCAGGTTGTAGCCTGTCAACTCCGGCATCTCCATGCGGCTATGTGCTGAGACGGTAATGCTTGGCCAGTTGAGTCGCGCGCACGTTTGTTCGACGAGCGAAGACTTACCGGCACCCGTTGGGCCGACGAGCAAACAGCTGTCACCTGCCGGGGCGTAAAGCCAACTCATAAACTGAGAAAGCAGTTCCTTCCTGAAGAAGTACGGCTTTGCTGGCTCAACGTGTTGCGAAAGATTGTGGTTTGGCGAAAAAGCCGGCGCAGTTGCATCGGATTGGAAGCCAAACTCTTTCATTCCAACTTGGATATTCAGTTGCATTTTATTTCTCCATTCTCAAAAGCAAGTTGCCCAAAGACGGAGAACTCCCATAGGGGATATCTCCCCCGATGGGTAGGTTGGTTATTTGTTGCGGCTTATGCAGCTGCTACAAGAGAAACAAGGACATGTCCCTGTTCAAGGTTTTTCTTGGTGAAAGACACCACTGGCTTGAGGCCGTGATACAGAAGCTCACGGCAAAGCGTAGCGTTCATCCAAGGCGGGCAGGCGACCAGAACGTCAACCGCACCCGTTTTCTTAGCCTCCTGCAGGGCGATCTCACCCAGGCGCTCAACGCGACTGGTGATAATCTCCGGCGAGGGAGGGGTCGGGAAATACAGAAGATCTCGGATTTCCTGAAACTGTTTCCAATCCGACAAATCGTGAACGCCGAAACGTTCCATCTCGGCAGTAGCCTTGAACTTCGTCAGATTGATTACGTGCTGCTTTTCCATTTCTCTACTCCAGATTTGAGCGGAGAAATCCCCCTTACGGAGATTCCCCGCAAGGGCTATTGGGCTGAATGAGTCGTCAGCTTCGACCCGTGCTAGGCACGGAACAAACACCAACGCGCATGCGTGGGTGATTGATTTCTGGAGCGGCACCTTTCGGTACACTTGGAGTGCGAGACGTTTGCACGTCTGCAAGAGATCTTTAGCTGTTCAGCGCACAGCTTGCGCCAGAGCATCATGCCATCGCCTGGATGGGTTTCACAAGGGGTGCACACAAGATCCTGACCCACCGAGGTGGTATGGGCTCGGCTTCAGCGCACCCAAATCGCTTGCCCCACGGGACTGAAGATCTTGGGACGCGCTTCCCTAGATATCTGAGCAATTTCTGCCGCGTTGGTCACTCAGATATCGCCGCGCGCCCCTCGGATGAACTGAACTACTTGCAGGCACAGAGAGGGGATCACGATGAGTGCCAGCCCGCCGAGGATCGTCAAGGTGACCAAGCTCACGGCCCCGTAAAGGGCTGCCCACATGCCCCTTTCTATTTGGAGCGTCACCACTCGAACGATGCTGTCGAGATCCTTGCCTACGTCTGGCCCGTACACCCAGAACAGATCGATGGCCACAGCTACAGCTGCTGCAAACCCCACCAATACGATCAAGCCCCGCAAGCCGGATTTGATATCTGCCAGGCTCGGAATTGCGTGCATGCTGATGATTGTCGCCAATAGCACAGCACCTAACCCCACCGGGCCGGTCATGGCCTGAGCCCAGGCTGCGAGAGCGGTACCTACGACTACTCCGCCAAGCCACCCCACGATATGTCCTACGCCACTATCCGGCAGCTCAGCTGGCCCACGGTTGGCCAGCAGAAGCCCCACGATGACGGCTCCGGCGAGAAGCGGCGCAATGCCCTGCAAGGCCATCCCAAGCGCATGCTTCATTGAGTACGGCGAATAGCGGTACTCGACGAACCCTAGCGTGCCGGTGGCACTGTTCGGCTGATAGAACGCCATCTTCGTTATCCGCATACCAAACAGCACGCAGACCAATGCGTGAGACAGTTCGTGTACTGGCACCCCGATATAGCCCGTCAGCCGCGTCAGTTTGCGCGCAATGGGTGCAAGCCTGTGCATCATCAGATCCCAGATGGTTATGACCGATGCAGGCACCAGCAGCAGGGCAACAAATAGCTCAATCATGGAGGGATTCTCTACTTGCAGGCAGCCCTCTCTTCGCCGCTCTGTGTGCTCGAACGATGATCGTTTGAACGATGGAATTGATGACAAGGGTTCGTCGCGCGCGCGTCACGGCCACATACAGAAGGTTCAGCTCATCACCTACTTGCGAGGGGTCTACTCGTTCCTCATCGAAAATGTCCGGGAAATCTTCCTCCAGCAGCACTACATCCCATTCAAGGCCCTTAGCTCGATGCGCGGTGCTCAGCACCACGTCAGCTTCGGTGATGTCATCGACCGTGCATTGACGCAGCGATGAGATCAGCCGGGGGATGTCACCGTAGGTTTTCAGAATCCGCATGGTGCGAAGCATCTCGGGATCTTCACTCGCCTCAGCAGCGTCGGTGTATGCCTCGTATGACTTGAAGTGCTTGAGCCGATAGTCCTGGATCTGGCTGTGCTTGTTGGTCTTCAGGTAGTAGACATCTTCGAGCTGTGACAGATTGTAGGCCTCGATTCCGCCGTTCCAGAACACAGTGAGTCCGTTGGCTACGGAGTCGATGGCAGACATCAGCACACCTGTCACGGTGCGGTTCAGGATGGTGTACTGGCCGCGTATCCCGGACATTGAGGTCTGCACTCTGTCAGCCGGCCCTAGCCCAACCAGTGGGCGTGTCTCGCCCTGGAGCCGCAGAATGGCATTGGCAACGCCAGCGATCATCGGCCCGAAGCGGAACGAGTTGGTCAGGTACATCGCTTCGGCGCCCTGCTCGATCTGCTTATCCAGGGCGTTTTCCGCGCCGCGCCACCTGTAGATCTGCTGCAATTTATCCCCCACAAAAATCTTCTGCCCACGCTGGCCGGCGACTATGGCTCCAAGGACGGGGTTTGTATCTTGTGCCTCATCGAGCAGGATGCAGTCGTAGTCGAGCTGCGGATCGCTAAGCTGGTACAGCTTCAGGTATGCGTCATGCGCGCAGACAAAAGCGCTCTTCTCGTCGGTCATGGCCTCCCAGACTGCCCCCGCCCCGTTGAGTAGTTTTTCGATGCGTGAATCTCCGTATGCGTCTCGCTCTTCGTCCGAGAGAGCCGCGATGAAATGGCACATGCCAATTTCCGGTTCTGCACTGCTGGTGAAGTTGTTGAAGACGGCCATGACGTGCCGCACGAACCCCCAATCGCGTGTCGCAAGTAGCTTGGAGACATCGGTGAGCTTCGGATTGCCCAGCTTATGGGCGTACCGGGTGCCAAAGCGCGGCCATGCCAACTGATGGCCTGTCTTGCAGATCACGTTGTCAGGGAATCGGGCCATGGCCTCATCCTTGATGGCCTTGTTGTAAGCCAGGTACAGAATCTTGATCGACGTGTTGGCGTAGGCGAAGGCTTCGAGCGTTGCCGTTTTTCCGCAGCCGGCATACGCCTTCACAACGAGATATGGCCCGCGATAGTCGATGATCGGTTGTTGTTCGTGGGTCGGATTCACAGAGAAAAATTCGCCTGGAATTACTGGCAGCTGACCGCGACACGATCAGCACGGAGGACAAAGACGGCTTGAGCACTGAACAGCCAGAGCTTGATCAGCAGGATGAACAGATGGGGGCTTTCGAAGAGCAGCAGCAGGGCGAGTTCCACCGGCGCGGTGAACAGTATGAGAGCGATCATGGCTGCCGCGCTTCGCCGGCCGAGCACAACGTAGAACACACTGATCGCTATGCCGGTTACCAGAGCGGCTTGCCAGAACGCCAAGAACTCAACTTGATCGCCGGCGACCGGAAGCAGCGCAGTTACTCCGGCGACAAGGCTCGCGACGATGCCGAGTAGCAGCATGTGCGCGCCCCCCAGATCAAGCCCCGCGCCCCGATGGCGGAAAGTCAGAATCATCCAGGCGTGGCTCGCTAGGTCTGTGAAATGACCGGCGCCGGTGGTCTTGCCGCAAGAAATCGTGGACATGAAAAAGCCCCTTGGTGATTGCGGTATGGTCCCATACGCAGCCTCCACCAAAAGGGGCTAAAGCAGCACGATTGTTGTAGGTTTAGCCCTCCCCTCCCCCCAGAAGCTGCGCGCAGCGTCGGGACATCAGATCGCTCAACACCTCGGCATCATTGGCAGCATCCACGGGATCGCGCAACGACGCTGCTATCAGCGCATCACGCAGCCAGTGGCTGGTTTCAGGAGCCGTAATGACCGCCTGAATCTCTTCCTGGATGCTCATTTTCCCCCCTGATTGACGGCATCCTTGAATGCCTTGCCGGGGGTGAACTTCGGGGTCGTCGATGCGGCAATGGTGATCTTCGCGCCGGTCTGAGGATTGCGCCCATCGCGCTCAGGCCGGCTCACCGGCTCGAAAGCGCCGAAGCCGACCAGTACCACTTTGTCCCCTGCAGCCACGGTGTCCTGGATCGTCCCAATCATGGCGTTGAGCATTTCGTTTACAGCGGTTTGGCTGTGGCCTGCCCGCTCTGCAACGGCCTTTACCAGTTCCTGTCGAGTCATGCGGTATCTCCTGTGCTTGTTGGAATGCAGTTTTCTGTTTCGAGAGCCCATTGGCTCAGATTGCGATGCCCTGGCCCGACTCCACTTTTGGCCGTGCCTCGCTGTTCGGCGCGTGGCCGCGCGGCTCGATCCATTGGCAGTGACGTACCCCTGCATGGGTCTTGCAGCTGGGCAGGATGTAGACCGGGTCATGCCGAGATGAAGGGAAAATTCACTCACTTCGCTCGTAACGTGTTGATGCCAAGAGAATTTACCAAATAGACCGCACAGCCTCTGATCGTGGACTATCTTTTCTGACTCCTCAGAAAAGGAGTTCCTATGGCTTCATTAGAGCGTACGGCGTATCCCACTCTGCCAAAGGCGTATTCAAAAGCTGAGCTGCAGCGAGATTTTTCGTTCTCAGATGATGAGATTAAATGGGTACGAAGCAAGTCCA
This sequence comes from Stutzerimonas tianxiuensis, assembly GCF_053470365.1. Taxonomy (NCBI): domain Bacteria; kingdom Pseudomonadati; phylum Pseudomonadota; class Gammaproteobacteria; order Pseudomonadales; family Pseudomonadaceae; genus Stutzerimonas; species Stutzerimonas tianxiuensis. The sequence goes on from NZ_JBPVWS010000016.1 coordinate 22,463, forward strand.
AGGCCCCTTTTCACCTCAATCTCGCCGTTCTCCTCAAGACCTTTCAGGTGCTCCGGTATTTTCCTGATATCACCGACGTACCTGATCAACTGGTGGATTTCATTCGCGGAGAGTTGGGTCAGCGTAGCAAGGTGAAACTCGCGGAATACAAGTGGTTCCAGCAATATCGCCACATGAACGCGATCCGAGTTCGCCTCGGTGTGACGAGGGTAGCGTATGTCGGCACGCCCAATGTATTCGAGCGTAGAATTCACCTATGGATCAAAAGGTTAGAGAGGAAGTGAGTGAAATTTTCCCTTATCTCGGCACGCACCCTAGACCGGGATCGGCCGAGCGGGTGTGGTGACGGCATCTCGCGCCGCTTGGGTGGTCGGCACGCTGCTCGGCGCATCGTGGTTGGCGCAACCAGTGAGTGTTGCCATTAGAAGTGCGTAAGCAGTGAGTCGCTTCTGGTAGCAGTGCACAGCAATTTCCTTGATGCCGATTGACTGCAGATAGCTTGCCCCTGGTAGGGAAAATCCCAAGGCCCTCATGCGCGCCGCTTACTCTTCGCACGCCTTACGTTGTAGCCCTTGACCCATTGCTGCATCGGCTCGCCTGGCGGCACCGACGCAACCGTGTTCACCCACTCGCGCTGGATTGGCTCAGCCATGAACGCCTGATAGGCGCCTTGCGCCCACATGGGACTTTTGCCTTTCATCTGGGCATACCCCAGCAGCTCTGCGTAAGCGTGTTGCTTCGTGTTCGGGGCCAGCTTGGTCTTGCGGTCTGCCAATTTAACCAGAACGCCAGCTGCTACCTCCACGCCGGCGTCGATCTTGATCTCGAACCCGCAGCGGGGACAGATCAAGCCGGTCATCACATAGCTGCAGGTTGGGCACGGCTTGGTCTTAGCTTCCTTGTCAGGGTTGTTATCCGGCTTGGCCCGATCTACCGGGTCACCGTCACCCATGTCGAGCCGGTCTGGTAGCGGGTCAGTGGGGAGCCCGTTACGCAGAAGATTCCCCGCATGATCGATGATGATGCCGTTGGTCTTGCCTTCGAATATCCGCAAAACCCGTCCCAGGATCTGGTAGTGCAACATCAGGCTCTTGGTCGGGCGGGCGATCACGATGCACGAGGTCCGGGGGTCGTCGAACCCTTTGGCTAGCATCCCGACTGAAACCAGCACCTTAATCTTGCCAGACTTGTAGAGCCGAATAATCTCGTCGGATTCGTCAGAGTGCATGTATCCGTCGATGTGCGCGGCCATTACGCCCGCATTGAAGAACGACTCGGCAAGTTGCTTGGCGTGATGGACATTGCAGGCAAAGACCAGTGTTTGCCGGTTCTCGCCCAGCTGCTTCCAGTGGCTTACGACATCCCCGAGGATATCGGCGCCGCCCATGACGCGGGCTAGCTCATCTTCAGCCCAGTCACCGCCAGTCGATGTTCCTACACCTTTCAGGTCAGGCACATGCGGGGCGTAACACTCGGCAGGGACTAGGAAGCCTTGGTCTGTCAGCTGCTTAGTGCTGATGCGATTGACCAGACGGTCATAGATTTTGCCGAGCCCCCGCTTGAACGGCGTCGCGCTCAATCCGATCACCGGCACCTTGTTCTTGCGGCACCACTGGATCAGATCCTGATGCGCCTTGAACAGGACGTGCGCCTCATCGATCACCACCAGCTTGGGCGGCTGAGTTCGCAGCAACCAGTCCAGGCGCGGCCCGAGTGACTGAACCGTTGCCACCTGAACCACTTTCGAGTAGTCGGTGCACGGGTGATTCGACTGAATAGCGCCGGCATATATGCCATCGGCGTGGAAGCGCGCAAGCGTCTGATCAAGCAGTTTGACGCTATCGACTATGAACCAGACCTTGTTCTGCTTTGCCGCCGCATTGGCGATGACGTATTTCGCGACCTCGGTCTTGCCCGAGCCGGTAGGGCTCATGAGCATCTGCACGAGGAATTGCTGGCGGATTCCCTCGCGCAAATCTGAAACCTGATCGTTCTGGTAAGCCCTGAGCTGCATGGTGCCTCCCTGAAGTGCTGACATCAGGAGAACACCGCTTCTGGGAAACCCAAGCCCGGCCGGCTGAGGAGTGCCGGCACACCATTTCTCGGGTTCGCTGCCCACGGCTGGTCCCCGGCGCGACGGGCACCTCTATGGGCTGTATCGGCAATTCGCGAGATCTGCGGCGCCTACCTGAGCACTGGGCTCGCCCCACGCCGGCCCCGCATACGCGTCTGCGATAAGTGCACGAGCAAAGCCAGATCAGCAACCCGCCCTGCAGTAGCACGGCTGTGTTTCATCACCTCATAAAATCACAGCATAGATAACGTTATGTGTTATCATGTTATTCGTTATCTGTTATTACGTTTCGGAGCACACCATGGCCAACATCACACCGGATAGGGTTTTCGCTGCAGCAGATGCCCTTGAGGCCTCAGGCAACCGCGTCTCTGTGCGCTCCGTGCGCGATCACCTTGGTGGGGGCTCCCCAAACCAGATCACCCCACTGCTCGCCAGCTGGCGTGCACGCAAGCCTTCAGTGGCGGCGCCGGAGATCCAGCTGGACCCTCGCATCGTCCAGCTCATTGCCGAGCAAGTCCGCGCAGCAGCCGGCGAAGCCGCTGTTCGCGCCGATGAGCGCGCAAACGAGGCCGAGGACACCCTGACACTGTGCCAGCAGGAAAACAGCGAGCTGGCCGAGCAGCTGGCCACGACCCTCCGCGCCCTGGACGAAGCCCGCGCCAAGGTCGAGCAGCAGGCAGGGACCATCAGCGAGATCCGCGAGGAAATCGAGCGCGTGCGCAGTGAAGCCGAGGAAGAGGTGGAGGCAGCCGACACCAGGGCAAACCGTGAGCGAGAAGTGGCAGAGACGGCGCAGCACGCCCTGGCCCGCGCCGAACTGCGGCTCGAATCCATGCCTCGCCTGGAAGGGGAAGTGGAACGGCTCCGCACCGCGCTCGACGAGGCACTGTCCGGTAAGCAGTCGGCAGAGCAACAAGCGGCAGTCGCCGCCGCCAAGCTCGATGCCGCTATCCAGCGTGTGTCGGCAGCAGAAGAGCGCGAGCGTGAGGCACGCCAGCAGCAGGCAGCAGCTCAGGAGGCAGCCGCCCGTGCCAATGGCGATGCCCACCAGGCCCAAATCACTCTGCAGGCCGTGCAGGCGCGGCTTGAGTCCACCAGCAGAGAACTGGAAACCGCCAGGGGCAGCTTGAGCGAGCTGAAGGAAGAGCTGAAGGAGCTTCGCGCTGAGAAGAAGCCAGCAAAGAACGGTGAGCAGGGCTAGGCGCCCTCAGCAGCGCGCTTGGGGTAATCCCTGCCAGGAGGTGGTGTAGGACGGGCTGAGAAGCCTCTGCCGCATCACCCATCCGCCGCCCTCATGATCGCTGCCGAGGCGAATAGCTCCCCTGCCCTGTCTGGCATTGATCGCATCCATCACCTGCATGACTGCCTTGCTTCCGCTGCGCGGCGCCGGTGCGAAGAGGTCGCCGGTGATGGCACCCCGCTCGACGAACTGACTTAGGATCACACCGGCCTTGGCATAAGCCACACCTTCACGAAACATCGCGCTGAGCCCTTGCTGAGCTGCCGCAACCAGATCGCGTGTGTCATCGGTCGGGTACGGCAGCGCCATGATCCGCGTTCCGCTGAAGCGCTCGCCGGGGGCAAAGGCGCTGCTTTGGGCGAAGACCTGAATGCAGTTGGCCAAACTCCCCTGGGCGCGCAGCTTGGCAGCAGCAACCGAGGTGTAATGCGCCACGGCGCTACGCAGGGATTCCAAGCGGTAAATCTTCTCCCCGAATGTCCGTGAGCTGATGATCTGCTGCTTGCGCTCCGGCCCTGTGTCGCCAAAGGGAAAACATGGGATACCGCACAGCTCGCGCGCGGTACGCTCGACGTTGACGCTGAAGTAGCGGCGCAACAGCTTCGGATCGGCATTGGCCAGCTGCCAGGCGGTCTTGATGCTCAGCTCCGATTCAAGTCTCGCGCTCAACCTCCGGCCAATCCCCCAAACCTCTCCAACCGGCGCATAGCGCAGCAGCTTTTCCTGCCGCAGGGGATCGGTCAACAGGACCACGCACCCGGTCTTGGCCTTCCATTTCTTCGCCGCCCAGTTGGCCAGCTTGGCGAGCGTCTTGGTGGGGCCGATGCCAACACCCACCGGCAAGCCAATGCGCCGCATCACTTGTGCCTGCGCCTGCCGGCCCCAGGCCTCCGGGTCGGCAATACCATCGAGCCACGAAAAACATTCGTCGATTGAGTACGGGGAGATTCGAGGCGAATGCTCCTCCAGGATGGCCATCATGCGGTTGCTGAGCGATTGGTAGAGCGAGTAGTTCGAGGAGAAAATCTTCACCTGATTTCGGGCTTCGAGGTCGCGCAGCTCGAATACCGGCTGGCCCATTTTTATGCCGAGCGCCTTGGCCGGGTCATTACGACTGACCACACATCCATCCCCGTTGCTGGCGACCACCACCGCAGAGTCACGCAGCCACGGCTCGAACAGGATCTGCGCCGAGCAGTAGAAGGCGTTCGCGTCGATCAAGGCGATAGTCATGGCAGCCAGCCAGCGGGGTCAGTCCTGATCATCGTCCAGCAAAACCCGCCGCAGGTAGCTTTGCAAGGCGCCGTCCTCAATGCTCCAACTGCCGTGGTCGAGGTTACCGATCAGTTCGGCTCGCTGCAGGCGTTTGAGCGCTGACTGCACCTGAGTCGTCGTAGGCGCTATTCCGCTGGGGAGTTCATCACCGAGCCTCTTGCGGTATTCAGCCGAGAACAAGGATTCCCCAGTGAGAATGCCCACAAGCAATGCCTGATCCAGCGGAGCCAAGCTCTCGATCAGGGTGGCGAACTGGCCTTCGTCGAGCATGGAAGCCCAGACGATTTTATCCGCCTCAACTACGGGCAGGTTCTGCGTCAGGCTCAGGTTGTAAATCTCGCGCAAATGCTTGGGCATCATTCCGCGCCGCACGTACAACGAGAACGCCTCGGCAGCTTCCCAGGTTCGGCCGGTGGCCTCGAAATACAAGGCGGCAAGGTGCTGCGCGAATTCCATACCCAGCTCCGGGAAACTGACCTCCGAACCGTACTGGTAGAAAGGGGCTTTGCTGCGCCGGAACATGCGCGCCAGGCCATGCTGCGAAGAGCCGGTAAACACGGCATAGACTTCACCCTGCGCGCCCTGCAGTAGCGTGCGCAGCGTGGCGGTAAACGTCTCGAATTCCTTGCGCGTGGCGAGGTGCTGAACCTCGTCGATGATCAGCAGCGCCTTGCCTTTGCCGAGCTGGCTGAATCGTTCGAACAGCTCGGGCAGAACAAGCCCCGCGTCGTCCGCCAGATCGAGGCCAATGGATACTCCGTCCGTGCCGGCACCGGCGTTCACGCCACTGATCACCTGACCGGGCCTCGTAAACCGTAGCAAGGTGCGCCGGACAAAGCCGGTGCCATGAATGGCCTCCTGCAATGCCCGCGCGATAACTCGCTCCGGGTGATCCTTGTCCAGCCATAGGTCAGCGGTCGCAACAAGAAACCCCTTGTCTCTGGCCATCGGAATGAGATCGTTGCGCACGAACGTGGTCTTGCCTTTTCGACGCGGAGCGAAAATGGTCGTGGCAGTCTGAATGTTGTTCTCGAAGCCCAGCAAAATGGACTCGGCCAGCGCGTGCCGGGGGAAGTGCAGACGATCCTTGGTGGTCATGAATATGCACCTTTATGCGATTCTGAATAATTATTCATTTTTGCATAATCCAGCATAAACCCAACCCCCCGCAACTCATCTGGCGGCGCCCATCTGGCGCAACACCCAGATGCACACCCCCCAAACCTCCAAGGTTTCTGCCTCGCCCAGCAAAATCGGCGGATACGCCGGGTTCGTGGCCACGAGGGAGAAATTGCCTTGTTCATCCTTGGCCAGCTCCTTGACGGTGAACTCGCATCCGATGATGGCCAGCACCACATCGCCGACCTTGGCCTCCTTCGCCTTATCCACCACCAGGATGTCGCCGTCGCGGATGCCGGTCCCGAGCATCGAGTCCCCTGACGCGCGAAAGAGGAAAATCGAGCCGGTCGGCCTGATACCCACCAGTTCATCGAGCGATAGATCCGGTACCGCGTAGTCGGCCGCTGGCGAGGGGAACCCGCAGCTCACAGGCCCAGCCAGGGGGAGTGGTTGACTAGAGGCATTGGGCGAGAGCTTGGCAGAGAGCTGGATCATGATGCGAAACCAATACTGTACATATGGACAGTATTCTAGTGCGACACCCGGAATCCTGAAACGAGTTTTTCCCCTGGGAATTCCAGTGATTGCTCGCCTTGGGTTTCGCCGGTTCCATGCAAGCCTGTTCTCGCGGGGATTGGCCCCGCAAATAATCACAGCGGAGTCACCAATGGACGAGGCTGGAAAAGCACGCGGTCGCAAATTTGCGGCCCAAATTGAGAGCGCTGGGTGGGTGCTGGACGCCGGTCAGGAAGATGTTACGTCCTCGGGAGGCTTCTGGCTCTATTCCTACAGCATTCCGCAGGGCTCGCGTCTGGTTGCTCAGCTGACACCTGAGGGGTATCGCGCTATGTGCTCGGGCGAAATGCTGAAGCATGCTGCCGGGCTCAGCCCAGTTGATGTGCTAGCGGGCGCCTTGTCTCATTACGATGCGCTGCGCCCAGAAAAACGGGATCGGGCTTCCTCCCGTGATCTGGCGCTGGCTTTGGCTCTGTATGCCAGCCATACCCAAACTCTCAAGGCTTTGCCAAGGCTTCAAGGTGGCCTATCGCTGCACTTCATGGTCTTCGATTGGCATACCGCTCAGGGCACCCGAATTCTGAAGCCAGGTGCAGCACCTCACCCCTCCCCCATTACGCCCGCCGAACTGGAAGTTTTTTCCGCGCGTGTGCTGTTTGAGCACTTGGTCAAGAACCCGAACGAGCAACCTGCATAGAACCGCTTTCAGGGAGGAATTTTCTTCTGGGTTTTGTAGGCATGTACGGCCCTCGCTGCCGGTAGCTAAGCAAAGGCGCGCCGGCTCAGCTTGGGTTTCTTCGGGTCAGCGATAGCCTGGAAGCAATCCAAACAGCGAGGACACCCGTATGCAACCCCTCAACTTTTCATTGATCTTCAGCGGCACCGTCAACCCGAATGGTGGTGATGAGGAGGCCACTGGGATCGCCATGCAACGAGGCGAGTTGTACGCCAATCTTGAGCAGATCGTTTGCGATATCACAGGCAAGGGCCTGGTCACTGGTGACACGCCCGCCACTCTCGAAGATCACTCTCACCGCGTCCGTATCACTGAAGGCCGGTTCGACATGATGGCGATGCCCGTTATCTCGACTGCGCACCTGGACCAAGCTACTGCTCAAGAGCTGAGCGATAAGCCGGACGCCTGTAGCTGGGCCATCGTCGCCAATTACGGCGCTGGCATGTTCATTCGCTTCTTGGAGCAAGAGGGGCTGGAAGCAGAGCTGCCGCAGTGTGCCGCTGATATTCGCCAGTGGCTCAAGCGTCAGGGGCTCGATGGCTGGGTGCGCCTGGATCGGGACTGGGATGCCGTTGATGTCCTGAAGACCTACGAGTGGTAGTGCCAGTGGCCCTTGATCGATTCCATTTGCTCGGGCGGCGTACCAGTGCCGCCTCCTTGGTACTGCGGGGATGCTTCCATGGAAAAGAGGTGGTCGAGGTTGCGCCCTGGTCCGGTGAACAAACGGACCATTGGCAGACCACTGTCCAGCTGCGCTCGGAAGGGACCACCGCCATCGTTCAGTTCAACCTGTTTTTCCCGAATGGCGGGGAAGATCCTAATCGTGTGGATCTGATCCGACTGCCGAACCAGGAAGCATCGAGATGACGATTGAGCGTGTTAGCGGCCAGCGACCATACGTTGCGAGCTGGCAGGCGTATGGCGGACACATGATGTATGTCGGTGTTTTCACCTCAAATGTCTGCGGTCAGGTGCTGCTGGCAACCGCAGAGTCCTCCGAAGCGGCTGGGTTTGTGTCCGGTGAAGCTTGCGCTGCCGCACTGATGGCGTTCGGCTTCAAGGTTGACGGCGAAACGTGGATTGATATCGCTCCGATGTGCGGTCAGTTGGCGCTGTTCTGACCGCCCTACTCTGCTTGGGGCTGGAATTGTGATTTCACTGGGAACCCGCATGCAAAGCAGCATTCGTTGCTCGCAAATTTGCGTGCTCCATAGTTGTCTGATCTGAGGTGCTGAGCAGCCAAGGTCCGCTCTTCCCCTGGTAGGGATGCCCTGTCGCTGCTAGCTGGCAAAGTTGGTTCGCAGGAGGTGAGGGTCGTGGTATCAGGCCCCAGGCCGGGGCTCGATCCCGCCTTGTCCACAACCACCTGCCCTTTTAAATCTTTTTTTCTTGTTTTATGGCTTGTTTTTAAAAGCTTTATCGGAACGCTCCAGCCCTTCTACCATGCGGGTTTCAGAAGGGTCATGACTACAGATTCCCACCTTCATGACTACAGATTCCATGTCTCATGCCTACAGATTCCATTCCTCATGACTACGGATTCCATGCTTCGTGCTACAGATTCCATGCGCTATCCACAGGCAGGTGAGAACGCGGGACGAAGGGGCGAAGTCAGGGCTACAACAAAACAACCAATTTGTAAGGCTCAATCTTACGCATTTGTTGTAGGTTTAAGCTTCCGGCACCTCTGAAGGCCGCTAAATCATTGATCTGCAACCAGTTTCCCTTTTATCGGAACCTTGAGCTACTTCCGATTGTCCCGCTGGCCTCACAGCTACAAATTCCATGCTGTGAGCATGATCAATGTCACGATTTTGAGCCGCAGATCGGCAGATGGGTGCGGCCTAATGACTACAAATTCCATGTTAAGCAGCGCTCCGAACGGGCTCATGACTACAGATTCCATGTCGTAAGCCAGGCTTTGGAGCCCTCATGACTACAGATTCCAGGTGGAAAACCTCCCTCTCTCGGCGTCATGACTACAGATTCCATGCGAAACGAGCGGATCGGAACGCCTCATGACTACAAATTCCATGTTCCCAACCAGGGCGGCGTGGCCTTATGACTACAGATTCCATGCTGACATGACCTCAGGAAAACCTCATGACTACAGATTCCAGGTCGAGAAGATCACCCGCATCAAGCTGTCATGACTACAGATTCCATTACCTGCCGGCACCGTGCGAGATATCTGCAGGATGGTCGGTTGGGGTTTCCGGGAAAGGCCTTTATGCTCAACACCCTGAATGACTTTTGACCGGGATTGAGGCATGGGAGACATCATCACGACTGATAGCGTCGCCACTGAGCCAGACAGCGACACCAGCAATGAAACGATGATTTCGCCTCACGTTGTCTCCAAGCACAACGATCTGGTGGGCGCGTCCTATCGCTTGTCCGTGGCTGAGCAGCGGCTGATCTTGCTGGCCATTGCCAAGATCGATTCGCGCAAGCCCATGCCCAACGGGATCGTAGTCACCGCGCACGACTTCATGAGCCGGTACACGGTCAACAAGAGCGATGCCTACACCCAGCTCCAGGACGCCGCCAAGCAGCTGTTCAACGCCAAGATCACCTCCATCACCGGGACTGGCAAAGGCCGGGCGATCCACGAGGTCCGCTGGGTCGAGCGCTGCACCTATGTCAAAGGCGAAGGCCGGGTAGAGCTTCTTTTCTCCACGACCGTTAAGCCATATCTCTCCAGGCTGATCGGCCATTACACGTCCTACGACCTTTGGCGTGTTTCCGGCATAGAATCAACCTATAGCTTTCGACTCTTTGAGATGCTGATGCAGTACAAGTCGAAAGGATGGCTTTACATCACAGTTGAGGAGCTGCGCCGGCGCCTTCAGCTCGGCGATGCCTATGAGCGCTTTAGTAATCTGCGCAGTCGTGTAATCGATGCTTCAGTGAAGGAGCTGCGCAATAAATGCAGCATGGAACTGGACTACGAGTTAATAAAAGAGCACCGGACAGTTAAGGCAATTAAATTCAACTTTAGACTGCTCGATCAAATGACGCTCCAGTTCCAGAATGGGAATTTTCCCCCTGAGGACCTTGAGCAAGACATGAACGATATCATTGCTGAGCCCGAAAGTTAGGTAGCGTTGATTTGGGTATTTAAGGTTACGCGGGACAATTTGGTCATTTCCTTATAGGTGATGACCATGTTGAGCAACATACCCGCAACAGAGCCAGAAGTAATCCCTGCCGATATTATAGACACGTTCTATGCTCCGGTCGCTTTCGACCGATTCTCCTCCCTTGTCTCAGCTTATGAGGCAACCAAGAAAAAGATATTGGAAGTGCATGCTATGTACACCCAAGAGAATGTCTCGGGTGTTATGCACTACTTTTTCAATGGGAACAGTAAAGACAAGTATGGCCACTCGGCAAGTCTTCGTCATACAAACTCGTTCTCCGAGATATTTCAACTCCAAGGCGCCCTGTTTGAGCTGGAAGCCACATACTGGGATAAAGCGCTGCGGGAAACGGACCTGATGGACTATATGCCGCAGGAGCGCCGTAATCAGTGGAATGAAATCCTGAACGCTTGGCGTGACCATAATTATGTAAAGGGCCAGAACCCAGAACGTGATATGCCGGATTTTAATATCGACAATCTTCGGAGCACGATAACTTCTTTGCAGGCTCGGAGAGCCGAGTTCTTGGCTGAGCGGGTAGATGGAATATTCAAGGGAATATCGCGTCAGCACGTAACGAATGTTCCAGAGGGATTCTCCAAGCGCATGATCATGAGTGGCGTGTTCAACGAGTGGGGAAGCACGTCGCATGATCGCGAGGGGTATATCCACGACCTGCGGATGGTGATCGCGAAATTCATGGGTCGCGACGATCCCTGCCGATCTTCAACGGGACGACTACTGCAGACCGCACGCGCGGCGTCTGGAGAGTGGATCGAAGCGGACGCCGGCGCATTTCGGGTGAAGGCGTTCAAGGTGGGCACAGCTCACCTGGATGTGCATCCTGAGATGGCGTATCGGCTCAATAGCATCCTTGCTTATCTGCACCCTGCAGCCATACCTGAATCGTTCCGCAAGCGGCCGAAGCGGGCACCTACAGGCACATTCAAGAACAGGCCACTGTTTGATCGGCCATTTTCAAATGCGGTAGGGGCTCTGCTGGCCCAGATCGAGCCTTTCAAGAAGATGGTTAAGTCTGAAAGCTTCCGTCGCGAATACGACTACATTCCGGTGCGTAACGCGGTGTCCCTGCCCTTCTCCTGCCGTGAGCACAGCAAGCATCTACGGGCCGAGGTCGGAGCCGTCATGCAGGCGCTCGGCGGCGTGCTGACGCCATGCGCGGAACAACCCAGGATCACGTATTGGCAGTTCGATTTTGCTGCACTGGACCTGATCCACGAAACTGCCGCGTTGGGGGTCCTGCCGGACCAGCGGTCACATCAATTCTTCCCCACCCCCGAGGCGGTAGCACGCCAACTGGTGGATTGGCTGGATATCGGCCTGCTGGATACCGTGTGTGAGCCTCAGGCTGGTCAAGGAGGCATTGCGGATCTACTACCGAAGGATCGTACCCGGTGCGTAGAGATCAGCCCCCTGCACTGCGAAATCCTGCGCAAGAAGGGACATCAGGTCATCGAGGGCGATTTCCTCGCCTGGAGTCCAGGAGACGGCTTCTCTGTGATCGCGATGAACCCACCCTATAGCGAGGGGCGTTGGCAGGCGCATCTGCAGCATGCGGGCACTCTGGTAGCCCAGGGCGGGCGTATTGGTGCGGTGCTCCCTCTGAGTGCTCGCGGCAAGGCTGCGGATCTCCTTCCAGGCTTCGACCTTGAGTTTTCGCAGCCAATCGAGAACGCATTTGCCGGTACGTCTATAAGCGTGCTCCTTCTCAAGGCAACTAAGCGCTAAGAGTTGGGATTCGCCAAAGCTCGATCATTGTAATCGAGCACGACTTATCGCGCCTATCAGCGGATAGGCGCAGATATTGGGCTAAGAGAAATATCGGTGCTTTATGAAATGGTTTTATTGGCTAATTGTGCTGTACCTGATGATCGCTCTTTATGGTGCGGTCAGATCACAGAGTCATTGGAATGCCGTCAGTATCATCACTCAGTTACTGATTTGGATCTATATGTATCGGGCACACAAACAGGAAAAAATATCCAAAGAAGGAAATGACATATGAGCAGCTTCACTATCAATCGCGTTCCGGGTGGCGACTATATGAACCCAGCACAGAAAGAATTCTTCGAGGGCGTGCTGCGGGCTCGCCTTGGAGAAGTGGCTGATTCAGCGCGTGCTGCCAAAGAAGCATTGGCAGGCCTTGGCATTGCAGCGGACGCGTTAGATCAAGGCCTTATCGAAGAAGAACGAAACACGCTTTATCGCACCTTGGAGCGTTTGAATGCGCAGAGTGCCGAAATTACACGAGCTATCCAGGCAATCAAAGATGATGAGTATGGATGGTGTGAAGATACCGGCGAAGAAATCGGGTTAGAACGACTGATTGCTCAGCCCACTGCGAAGTTAAGCGCTGTGGCACAGGCGCGAATGGAGTCTGCAGCTGCTCACTATAATCGGTAAAATAAAGGTTTGACTAATTCGATTATTGTTATATTGTTGGCGTTAGGGTTTGAATTGATATGAGGTGGGTATGCTGGTGAGTGAAGAGATTAATTTTGACACGCTGTTGCGCTTCGATGGTAATGACCAAGTAAAAATGCACGCGGCGCTCCGGGGTTGGATGGACCTTGCCCAAGAGCAAAGAGCTTTATTGTGGAGATTCTACAATCTTTCAGAAGTGCTCACTGCACAAGACGTTCCGCGTGTAGAAAGTGCGCTGATGATTATTCGTCAGATTCGTGCGCGCATTGCCAATCTTGTTGAGCAATTTGCATTGACCCCGTGCGTGAATGTTCTAAAGAGTGCACTTGAAACATTGGACTCCTGTGCTAATGACGCAGAAAAGTACGCCAAGTGGATTCTTTCGTTCTACTACGAGCACAACAACGTCATGTTGTAGGACGCATGAAGAAAGAGTTACAAAACAAGACCTGCCCTCTGCAGGTCTTTTTTTTGGGTTCATCGCGCTTTCCCGGGGAAGGCGGCCTTGATTTTCAGGAAGAAGTATTCCGAGTCCCGGAATCCATAGGCCATGCGCTTGATCACCTTGATGCGGTTGTTAACACCCTCAAGGACGCTGGTATGCATGTGGAAGCGAGCACTGGCAAGGATGCCTCGGGCGTATTTGCGCAGGTTGCGAGCAAAGCGTTGCAGCGGTGCGAGGCCGCTCTCGCGAGCATGTCGCAGCCAGGTTCGCCAGCGTCGCCAACCCTCTCGTACGCTGGGGGCGTACCAGACATCCTTCAGGGCATCCTTGAGTACATAGACCGTAGCCAGCGGCTGGTTGGCCGCGAGCAGTTCCTGTAACTGCACGGCCTGTCCGTCCTTCAGGTTGTCGCGATTGCGCAGCAGCAGCCAACGACTCTGTTTGACCGCCTTTCGTGCCGGCTTGTCTTCGCGCAGGAGGTTGGCCTGGTCGACCCGGATTCGGTCGATCACATCTCGCCCGTAGCGCGCCACCACATGAAACAAGTCGTACACCACTTCGGCTTGAGGGCAATGTTGCTTCACCTCCAGGTCGAAAGCCGTGTTCATGTCCATGGCCACCGCTTCGATCCGTTGGCAGTGCTCGCCGAGCAATTCAAAGAACGGGCGGATCGCCTCGCGGCTGTTGCCGTGGCCGACCCACAGCACCCGTGTTCGCTCGGCATCCATGATTACCGTGGCGTAGCGATGCCCCTTGTGCAAGGCGAATTCGTCCATCACCAAGCGGCGGACGTCGCTCGAATTGAAGGTGCCTACCTCAGCTTCCAAGCGGCGTTTGTCGAGCGTTTTGAGGGTGTGCCAGTGCAGGCCGCTGAGGCGGCTGACGTGGCTAATCGGCAGCAGTCGCAGCAAGCTTTCGAGCCAGATCCGTAACCGCTGGGTCAGGCGAGATGCAGGCTCCAGCCAGTCGACCCGCTCGGTCACCCGACCACAGTTCAGGCAATCGACTCGGCGCACTGGTAGTTGAAGCAGGACGCGCTGATCGAACAAATCACGATCGCGCACCAGACGAATCCGGCGCTCATGAATCAAAGGGCTGAGCTGGCCACAACGCCCGCATTTGGGAACCGAGCCGGCTTGAGGCTCAAGCTCAATCAGAAGGGAGTTGTTGGCGGATGAGCGACAGGCAACGGCTTCATAGCCTGGCCAGAAAGCAGCAAGATCAATAGGATGCACGGCGACAGCAGGGACAGGTGAAGGGTGTGTTTGGCGACTGCCAATTTACCTGCTTCCCTGACTGTCAACTCGCTCTTCCCCCAGAATCCGCGAAGAACCTTTTAAATAAGCTTCCAGTTGCACTTTCGTTTATTGGGCCGTGCGGAAAGAAATACGGATTAGTTCATGCCGAATGCCCTCATCACGACTGGACCCACTTTGAGGAAATACTTCGTGGTGAGTGGGGGAATAATGTGCGCGCCCACTTCGCCTCCAAGGCTATCTGGAGCCGAAAGCGCTACCAGCAACTTGACGCTTCCCTGGTGCGCGGTGTTGAAGCGGTGTTCGTTGGCCACACGCGGGTCGATCAGGTCAAAACCATTGGCAACGTCTGTTACCTGGACACTGGCGCCTGCTTTGAGGGCGGCCGGTTGACCATGATCGAGCTGATGCCGAACGGCGCCCGGCACGTCTATCAGGTGTAAATGTGGGAGAGGCTGTGGGACAGATTGAGCCGGAACGGGCAATGGGCTGTAAATATGCGCTCTACAGGTCGTTTGTACGCAGATATAGTATCTGCGTACAAAGCGTGAAATCTGACCCTGCTGCTGGCCCTGCGGTGCCGAGATTTGAATTTTGCATAAAAGGATCAGCATGGAATCAGTAGTTGCAACCGTCAGTGCAGTGATCGAGGACGGCATATGCGCAGCTGCCATCAGCATGGCCTTGGATCAGGACTTCACCCAGGTGCGCGCGGAGATGGAGGTGCGCGCGATATACCTCAGCGCATCGCAGCGTCCGTTGTTCATAAAGGATGCAGTCGCTCACCTGGTCATCGAAGCCATCGGTGCGTTCGCTGAGTCCGAGGGGTTCACAGGCAACCGCTGTGCAGGTTTTGTCCGCGCCTGGCTGGGCTGCCCGGTTGGTGCGCACGGATCTTCCGACACGCTCGCCGGCTGGCAGGCAGGCTTCAGCCACCCGGCCAAGCCGCAACTTGAAACCTTCCTTGGAATCGAACCATGAGCAAACTGACCCCGAAGTTTGTGAAGGACACGACCACACCCGGCGCCTATCAGGATGGGCGGGGCTTGATACTGCGTATCGCGGAGACAGGGCGGAAAAGCTGGGTGTTCCGATATTCATTCCACGGGGATCGGCACGACATCTCGTTGGGTACCTACCCTGCCCTCTCTCTGCGTGATGCCCGGCTTGCCGCCGACGCTGAGCGAGTGACGATCTCGCAGGGGAAAAATCCGCTGGACCAGCGCTACGCCATTCGCCAGAAATCGGCTGCCAGCAAAAAGGCGGGAAAGACGTTCAAGTCTGAAGCCAAGCAGTACGTCAGGACCCACTCTGCCTCTTGGAGCCCGGCGTATGCTCAGGATTGGGAATCGAGCCTGGAGAATCACGTATTCAATGTTATCGGCATGCTGCACCCACGCGATGTACACACCGATAACGTCCTGGCTGTTCTCGAACCCATCTGGCTGCAGATTCCAGCTACCGCAAAGCTGGTCCGCAATCGCATCGAGCTGATTCTGGATGCTGCCAAAGCCAAGGGGCTGCGTGAGGGCGAGAATCCGGCCCGCTGGCGTGGCCACCTCGACAAGCTGCTGGCCAGGCAATCCAAGAGTAAGCGGCCCTTCCCCGCCTACCCTTGGCAGAAGATCCACGGGCTATACAGCGATCTCATCACCCTGGATGGGAGTGCTGCCCGCGCAATGGAGATGGTGATTCTCACTGCCTGCCGAAGCGGTGAGGTCCGTAATGCCCAATGGCATGAGTTTGATTTTGTAGAGCGGATCTGGACGATCCCTGCAGAGCGCATGAAGTCTGGGGTAACACATCGGGTACCGCTCACCGAGGCAATGATCGACGTTCTCGACAGTGTGAAAGGGCTCGATCCAGTCTGGGTTTTTAAGAAGGGTCGCGGCTCAGGCCCTTTGGCGGGGAATGCGTTGGGCCGCGTGCTGAAGAAGATAAAGGCCGGTGATTGCGTCCCGCATGGGTTCCGCTCGACCTTCAGGACGTGGGCGGCAGACGCTACCGATTTCCCCCGAGAGGTCTGCGAAATGGCTTTGGCGCACGGTTTGAGTGACAGGGTAGAAGCTGCGTACAACCGCGCGGAGTTGATCGATAAACGCCGGCTGCTTATGCAGCAGTGGAACGATTTCTTGCTGGGTACCAGAGAGCAGCAAGAGGCTGCTTAATGCCAGGCTTAGATAGGCATCTCATGGGAGGCCTCCATTTGAGCGATGGTGGCCGTCATGTAGATGACTGTGGCTGTAGGCCGGGGCTGGGTAATGGCGGGTTCAATTCTCTGACCGAGGCAATGAGCAGCAGCTGCATCTGCAGCAGCGTGCCAAAAGTAGCTAGGTCGGCGTTGCACCATGCATCAGGTAGCCTGCTGCATGTGCATTGTTGAGCGAACCAGTGCGATAGCTGAACTGGCATCCAACCATGGAGAGATCTTACGGATCTGCAAGAGAAACAAGCTCGTGACAAAGAAGGCGTCTGCAGCCTCAATCGGTACAGCTTTCACACCCCCGCCCTTCTCGAAGACCTTCGTGAACACCTTAGTACCCTGGCGCTCCATAGAGAAGCCTTTCGTTTTATCGGCACCGTGAGAAGAGAACTCGCAGGATTGGCGAGCGCCAAGCAGTACGGCCGCAACCACGGGTAGCTCAGCGCGCGTCATTTGAATGCGAGTTTTCTGCCCCCAGTTGTAGGATCGCGGTCCCGTTGCACTTGCAGCATCGAGTGCAATGGTTGGCACCCCACCACGGGTAACATCGGCTTCAAAGCATAGCGCGGCTTTGCCACCGTAGACGTGGAACTTCGCACGATCACTCAGCAGATTGTTCTCGTCACGTTGGCTACGGCCCTGGTCATCATCGTTAGTTTGGCCATCCATACCACCTTGATCATCTTCCTCATTGGCCGACAGTATTTGCGCGGCTGTTAGCGATGATCTGACATATTCCAATGCGTTCGGGTCATCGAGCTGGTTGAGCGAGGCGATCAACTTACCGCGATCAGCATGAGCAAGAACCACCTGGATCTTTTCGCGCGGGATCACTGGCAAGCTGAAGCGCATTAGCTGGTGATTGATCTGGGCAAGAGTTGGATTCTGATTGAGTGCGACTGAGCTATTCATGGAACCCTCCGGTTTTTCTTAAATCTATCCTAGATGGCCAGAAACCCAATGGCTTGGGATATAGCAGCTTGGCCGTACAGTCGATATAGGCATTGACTGGAGAGCCTGTATGGAAAACATTATAAAGCACATTTGCTCTGTAAAAGAGATATGCAATGAGTGCCCGTTTCTGAAAAGTAACCGTGATGCTGAAGCATTGAGTATTCGCCGGCATCATCTGTCTGAAATGAAAGGCGACCTATTTTATCGCCCCAACTGCCGCAAGCACGCTGACGTTGCTGACGGTGGCGATAACCCTATGTGTCGAGGGGCAGCGGTCTACATGCATAAGACCAAACAACTTAACGCAGCACTAAAGGTAGCGCTCGATAGCGGGGAGATCAAGGAGGAAGAGCTTGTAGCCGAGCACAATAAGGTTATTTGAAATCTACTGAAACTCAGCGAAAGAATAGAAACAAAAAAGCCAGCTTAGCGCTGGCTTTTTTGTTTTACCTTTACGGTCATTCGGTAACCCAGCTTTCAACCACATCGCTGCCGTGTTCGGCTTTCCATGCCTTCAGGGTCTTGTGGTTGCCGCCTTTGGTGGAGATTGATTCGTTGGTGTGGGGATTCACGTAGGTCTTGACCTTACGCTCTCCACGCTTCTTGGGCACCGCAGCAGCTGGACGCTGCCGGGAATCGGGGTCCAGGATTGCGATGATGTCACGTAGAGACTTGTTGTAGTCGGCCATCAGACTGCGCAACTTCTCTTCGAACTCCATCTCCTTGATCAGGCGTTCATCATTGCTCATGTTTGCCAGACGGGCTTGAAGCTCTTTGATAGCTTCCTCGGTTTGGCGGTATTCAGTGATGAGGGACATCGTTATTCCTTCCTTATGTTGGGTGTGCGCATTTAGCTTGCGTGTGAGCCAAACCCGACAAGAGTAAGGCATCCGTAGGTCGCAAGCATACCGAAAGCAAATATGCCTGCATAGAAAAGCTTACCGCGTATCAGCTGAAATGTGCTCATTTGTGTTCACGAGTGGTACTCGCCCTCTTTGATGTAAACTGGTGTGGTCGGTACGTTCTATCTGTACAGCTTTATCTAACCACGGACCCGCAACAACCCAAGCGAGGTTTAACGCCTGAACGACATAGCTTTAAGACGGGGGTATAGAAGACTCATGGCCTCAGAGGTAAACAATAGTAGTTGCATGTCCAGACCCTGTTCTACCTCATCCAGAATCTGTCCCACCAGTGTCTCTGCCTCATAGCCTTGCTCCATCGCATCCTTCGCCAGTGCAAATAGCAATTCGGTGCTGGACGGAGACTTCACCTTTGGTTGAAGCAAATCGTCTGATGCGGAATCTCTATCACAAGTGGATGCATTGAAGGATGCAGGATTGGATTCGATTGCATCACTTAGCGATGCTGGAGTTATGGGTTTACTTGCAGCCTTGGGGGCCGGCCTGCTCTTCTCTCGCATTTGCTTCGCAGCTTTGCATATGGCTTTGGGTCCATCGTTGCAAAGTGTTTTTTGTTCCTGGTCTTCCAGTCCACTGATTCTTTCTGCAGCTGAAATACTGATTTCGCCCGACTTCACAGCATCAAGCAACTCGGGCACGCCCTGGCGCACGACCTTGCAAGCTGAAGAAATGGATCTGGGGCTTACGCCCATGATGGTTGCTGCGTCATCAATCGTTATGCTCCCCTCTTCATCTGCGCCCTTCAGAGAGGAAACCTCTGCTGCGATCAATGCTCGCTGCGCAACGCTCAGTTGCCGACGATAGAGGTTCAACGACAGCACGAAGCCTAACGCGTCGTCGCCTGTGTACTCCTCCGTCGCAGGCTCAATATCGAGATCACAGCAGCTCCTATAACGATTACGACCGTCAAGGATCTTGCCCTGGAACAGAACGATAGGATGTCGCAGGCCATTGGTGCTGATATCGGAGCGGAATGAGACGTATTCATCCTCATGCATCATCGGGAACAACTTGGCGTAAGGATGAATTTCGTACTGTGTGACCATGATGCGGAGCCCGGCTAGGTGATGGACTTACGTTATCAGTCATCAACATGATCCGGTGCTTTAAACCTACCAGTTTCTGGTAGGTTTCCTGCCAAAAAAAAGGCCGCGTGGAGCGGCCTTCTATGAATGTTCATTGTCAGTTTTGGTTCGTCTCAGTCAAACCCCCTCTTTTTCAAGGGCTGAGATAAGTGCTTCAAGTTCCTTAGGATCGGGGTTTGTTTCGACGATCCTCAGCGTTTTATCAGACAGGACCTCCATTACACACCAGTCGATGCTTCGGAGATCTTGTCCCGGCGCGGGCGGTTCGACCCAATAAGGGAATGAATGCACAACGCTAGGCTCTGACTTTTTCTTCATGGTGGCTAACCTCTTGCTCAGTCAGCAATTTCAACATTGCGGCACGCTGGCTGATGTGATCGCTCAGCTTTGAAAGGCCACCTTGTGTGGGGTGCCTTCAGGCCAGGCGAATCATGTCAGATTGGGTGGTATCAAATATTTTCTGCATTAACTTGGCATTATCCCTGATGGGACTGCAGCAGGATTCTAGGAGTTCTCGTTTCGCGCAGGGTGTGCATTTTCTCCAGTGCTCCACTACGGCGGCGTGCAGCTCAGCAGTGGAAGCGTCAATAAGGTCATTACGGGTTATGGTGTCCGCCAAGCGCATGCTCTCGAATCGAGAGATCGCCCGATGAGAAATTTGTGTGCTGTTTTTGGTTGGCTGTTGCATGCTCGCCTCCGAAAAGTTCGGATGGCATTGTGCCATCACGTAAGAATCTTTGGCACATCATATTGATATTTTAGTACGCCGTTCGTTCCGCTCACCTCACTCATTTACTCATATATAAGCGTTGTTTTAGACATTTTTGCTAAATGAAACTTTCTGGTGCTGTAGCCAAGAGTCATTTCTTGGCTGAACAGAGGCGCGTGTAGCTCTAGCTGTCCATCGTCTAGCTTGAAGAGCACGCTCCTGCTACCCCGTATGGGGTCGTTGGTGTTCATTACCTCCAGTGCCTGCGAAAGATTTGCCTTCAGACGCTCGAAATCTGCCGCGTCCATCGTCAGCCAGGCTGCATCAAGGGTGCTCGTTTCGTCGAAGGCTAGCAGGATGTGTTGCACCTCTGGGTACAGATCATTAGACGATATGACCTCTACTACAGGCCCGTTCGTGAAGCTGTACCCTTGCTCGCTCGTGACTATGAAATCTTCCAGGATCGATTTCATTGTGCTCTGCCCTACTCGCAAACCCAGCGGCAGGCGCAGATCGTCGCAGCGTTCTTTCGGGGTGAAGGCGTCATCATCTAATTTCAGCGCGCTTTCCATGACTGTCCTCTTTGTGGTGAGTGAGGACATGTTGGAGTTTTTTTTCAGCTGCGTGCGCTGGAATCCTGCAGCTTTGTTGTCGATTTAAAAAATAGTTTGGCGCCTGGCGTCGTCGGATGCAGGCCGATATGGCAACGGCTGCGCTCGAAGTCCTTCACTATGAGTGCGCATGCTCAAAGCGCTGCCAATACGGCAACTGGCCGTCCACGCTTGAGGCGCTATGCCAGACGGCATCCAATTTGGCAGCATCGGCAATTCCAGCAGATGATGATGTTTCACAGTGAAACATTGATAAGGCTGCATTCCTGATTTCACGCCGCCCATGATCATCGCGGTGTAGAGGAAGGGGCATCACAGTGTTTCACGGTGAAACACGCAGCCGATAGAAGCGCCTCATTCGCTCTATATGCTGATAGATGTCAGATCTTGCTGAACCATCAGCATCACCTAGTGGGGCGCCCAAAGGGGGGCGTTCTGAATGCGACCTGTCCTGTTTCACTGTGAAACAACGGCAACAGCAGATCGAGGCGGGTAGGGCAGGGTGGTTGCTTGTTGAGGAGTGGCGATTCGCCACTTAGCGTGAGGGCTCGCTCGATAATAACGGCCTGTGTTTCACGGTGAAACAAAAAGGCCCCGTCATGAACGGGGCCAGGGGTGGATTCGATAGAGCTGGCTACTGGATTGACTCGATAGCCTTGCGTATCACTTCCTGAGCCGCGCTCATGTCCAGGTCCTTAGGAAGCTTCAGGCTGATCGTGTTCTTTCTGACCGTCATTGATGCAGCGCGTCCATTTCCCAGCGTCAATTCAGAGGTGCTAAAGCTCGGAGATCTCTCCTTGTTGCTATCGTCCTTAATGGTCTTCTCGATCCACCTTAACGCCGCTTCTTGGCTGATGCCTTCTTCTTCGATCTTATGCAGCGCCTGCAAAACCAGATCTGGATGAGATTCGCCGGCCGTTACAAAGTCAGCAATGCTGCGGCCGCCAACCAGGGAAGGGTGGGTTTCGAGATACTGAATCGCCTGGGGCGGAAGCTTCATGAAGGACAAGCAACGGGTTACGGACGCTAGGCTTGCGCCAAGCCTAGAAGCTAGCGCCCTTTGATTCTTGATCTTGCCTCGGCTCAAGATCTTCGCGTATTGCCGGCCCTTCTCGAAGTCCGTTAAGTCGGTATGACCTTCGTTGTCGGCTACTGCGAGTATTTCGGCCTCGGCGTCATCAGCTTCGATGATTCGGATTGGAATCGATATCCAGCCAAGATCTGCGGCTGCTCGGTACCTGCCATAGCCGCCAAGCAGCTCCAACTTCCCGTCATCCAGCATCCTAACCAGAACTGGTCTGGTGATCTTGCCAGCCACAGCTATCGAGGTCGTAAGACGCTCCTGCTGATCGTCGGTACGCGCGAGGCGCGGTTGGATCTCAGGATTGACGACAATGCGGGAAAGGGGGGCTACGGTCGCGTCACCCTGATCAGCGTGCTCATCAGCACTTGGATGCAGGGGGAGGGCGGTAGCGCTTGCTGGATGTTCATCAGTGGACTGCTGCTGACCTTTTGTCTTGAGAATGTCGTCAAGCGAGACTCCAAGGCTCGCCGGTGGAATCTTGCTTGCACTCTCCTGCTTCTGCAGTTGCTGCAACTCCTCGACCGAGGGCCGGTCCTGGCCGAAAGGCCGCACCTTCTTGGGCATCTGAACCTCCGTTGTGGTGACCTGATTAGCTCAGCGCAATCAGTCGATCAAGAATTTCACTGTAAACAGACCGCATGGCGCCAGCGGAATTGTCAGAAGCACCCTTCCAGGTAAGGATCGGCAGGCCCAGTTCGAGGGCCTTGGAGTAGTCTTCAGACATATACAGCTTCGATTCCGTAACGCACCCAGGGAAAACATCTTCCAGCTTCGCCAGGTGTTCCATGGCCCGTGGGCGATTCTTGATAAACATCGTAGGAATGGCTGCTACGGCCGGGGTGCGACCGTACTCCTCGTGGGAAGCGCGAAGACGGTCACCCAGGCGGGCGAGGGCGCGCGAGGAGAATTTATCCATCCTGATTGGGCAGACAATCAAGTCACAAGCGACAAGACTGTTGCGAGTCATAAGGGATGCTGTAGGGGCATTGTCGAAAATAATCACGTCATAAGAGCGCAGGTCCACACCGGGGAACTCGCCTTTCAGCCCCTTCGAGATGAGGGTGGCGTAGCGGTAGTCGTGGTTCTGCGATGCGTTGATGCCAATCTCCAGCTCTTCCAGCTGCTCCTCCGATGGGATGAGGTGAGGCCCATACTCACCAAAAGGCTTTTTGATGATCTCATCGAGGGATTTGGGGGCGAAAAGTCCACGAATGCCCAGCACGTTGCCAAGGCTTCCGTCTACGCCGCGATCTGCAGGAATTCCAAGGTCCTCCAGCTCTTCCGGGGTGAGGTCGGGATAGTAGCCGAGCATCTCCGTTGCATCGCTCTGCGGGTCATTATCGATGATCAGGACCTTCAGCCCCATGAACCCCAAATAAATGGCCAAATTCACGCAGTTGGTGGTTTTGGCCGTACCCCCTTTCTGCACGTATGTGGAGATCGTCATCGGCCGCTTGAGCGTCCGGGTAAGACCTTTGCTGCGGCGCAAGGCAGCGATCTGGAACAGGTCAGCAGGGGAGTACACACGACGCGCAACCGAGCCGCTATTGATCCGGCGAATCTCTATTCCTGGCTCGTCTTCGACCAGGCGCAATGCGCGCTGAGAGATGCCCAGGCAGTCGGCGGCAAACTGAGGCGCGTAAGCGATCTCATCGTAGTTAGGGTAGGGCGGTCGGGTGTTTTCCATGTCGATTCCTTGAGTGATTTTGGTGAGACTTTACACGGTGTGCGTTGTAAATCAAGTCTGCGTCATACGCGAGCGTTGATTAGAGCTAAAAAGCTTACGTGGAAAGACTTAAAAGTATTTTTTACGGCAGGTAGAAAAAAGCCCGCATAGGCGGGCTCAGAGAAGAGGCCAGCGTCATATCGCAACGGCATTCGGGAACAGTTCGATCAGGTCCGGGTACTGATCGAGTACATGGGCCGGGGGGAGGGTGGTTGTGCCGTAGAGCGAGCCAGACTGCACAGGATCGTTGAAGAAGAGGGCGTTATTAACGGCAGCACGGTGCACGTCACGAAGGGCAAGGTCTGCCGTTTCGGCGTCCGAGAAAGCCGAATAATGCTCTCCAAGCTCAACATTCCACCGCCGGCCGTGGTTGCTCAGGCGAACTGCCTTGGCCAATGCACAGAACTCCTCACGAAGCAGCTCATGCGGTGCAGCCTGGCTATCTGTAGTGGTCATGAATTCAACCCTCAGTCCTGGATGTTTGCGGCACGAGCGTGATCAGAGCGCGTCGGTACCGAGCAGCTTGATCCGAGCTGAGCAGGCCTCGGGCTTTCAATGCTTCAAAGATCGATACGGCGTACTTCATGGCCTCGCAATCGTCAGCGTGCTGATCGATGACGACCACCGGGAAGGCGGATGGCGTATCGTGAGTCGCGCCGATGGCCAGCGTTTGCACGACCCAGCCGTGATCTGTCTCCACTTGGTCAACCGTGAGGCGCGAGATTGCAATGATGATTCCGCGCTCGATCAGATCGAGCATGCGCAGCTTCGCGTGCGGAGCCTTGGGCTTGATGATTTTGGCTTGCATGGGTGTCTCGTTGCAGCGGGAGATGTACTCAAGTTACCAACGATCCAAGGGAACCCAAGCTGACCTGATGCCGGCCATTCAGGTGGAGTGGCAGCGGCCGGGGAGTGGATATAGAGATAAGCAATATCCGATAATCACCAGACTCGGATATTGCACAGAGGGCCGGTGCACAGCAGAATCAGGACAGATTTCATCGCCTGGAATGTCCTATGCCGAGCCCAAACAAAACCGCGCCTGCGCCACTGTTCGAGACGTACCAGAGATTTCAGGCCCTCAATCACCTGAACCTCAGCGCTGAGCTACCCGCCGTTCGCGATTACCTTCAAGCATTTCCGGCCGAGCTTCGAGCCGTAGATGGTTACCAAGTCGTTCGCAGCTTCCTCAACTCCTACGCCGGCAACGAAACCACGTTCAACTCCTACAGAACTCATGCCGAGCGCTTGCTGCTTTGGTCGCTGCTGATCCGTCGCAAACCCATCCTGGATCTGACCCGCGTCGATGCCGAGTCCTTCATGGAGTTCTGTCTGAATCCTCCTCCTGGATGGGTCGGTCCGGTGGTCAAGTCGCGCTTCAACCGCATCGGCGGACGCAAGGCCCAAGACAGTGATGTCTATCAGGTCAACGAGGCATGGCGCCCGTTCAATGTGGTTGCGCCTAAGCGAGCCAAACTCGATTCAGGAACGGCCTGCCAGGAAAAAAAATACACCCCATCTCAGGGCTCCGTGGCGCAGATTTTCGCCGTCTGCGGCAGCTTCTATCAGCACGCCAATGATGAAGGTTTCACCGAGGCAAATCCTTTCCGGGCGATCAAGCAGAAGTCGCGGTACAAGCAGCGAAATACCTGGGAGGTCGGCAGTCGGTCGCTCACGCCCCTGCAGTGGGACTACGTGATCGAAACCGCCGAGAGGATGGCTGATGCCGATGACGCACATGAGCGCACCCTGTTCATCCTAGCCACCATCTTCTCTATGTACTTGCGGGTGTCCGATCTGGTTGGCCGGGATAACTGGGAACCAACAATGGGGGACTTCCGGCGCAACGGACAGGGCATTTGGTTCTTCCATGTGGTCGGCAAGGGCAACAAAGCTGCCAAAATCAGCGTTCGTGACGACTACATGAACACCTACATGGCGCGATACCGGCGCCACCTTGGCCTCTCAGCAACACCAGCCCCTGGAGAGAGCACGCCGCTTCTGCAGGCCCTCAATGGGCGCGCTGGGTTGAGTGATCGGCAAATTCGTCTGCTCATCCAGGGCGTGTTTGACCAAGCCATCGAACGGATGAAACACGACGCCTGGAACGAGGCGGAAATCGTCAGTCTCCGTGATGCGTCTCTGCACTGGCTGCGCCACACCTCAGCAACCTTCGACGCACCGCTGCGTGATGCAAAGGATCTGCAGGCTGATCTGCGCCACGAGAGCATGAGGACCACGGTCGATGTCTACTACAACTCTCTTGACGATCAGCGGGCCAGTTCCGTCAAAGGGCTGCCAGTCAGGAGGCAGTAGCTCACGGGTGATCGCCTAATCGACTGTGCTTGCCGCAAGCAGGCGTCGAGAGCTATGTGCGGGCCATACAGGGCTACCAATACCTCATTGGCATTGTCCTAGTTTTCTTACCAGAAAGTGGTGACCTTTCAGGCCTTCCATGTGTGCAGGCTATGGGAGAATGCCGGCATGGCATTGGGATTGCGCTAAGTGTCGTCATGCTGGACTCATATCAACCTACCTCAGCGAACAAACCACGGTAATCGACAATGGCCATCTTCGACGAGATGCGGGAACAGCTTCAGGAACTGCTGGATCTGGTAAAGCAGGACGAACAGTACACCGCAGCTGTCGCATACGGCGCGTTTAAGGCTGATGAGGGCTCCGCCCAGGCCCACCGAAAGCGCGTCCTACGCATCGTAGAGCTGAAGCGCAACTTCGGACTGAAGTGATCGAGGGCATCGACCATGGGCATCATTGCCGCTGACCCAATGGGCCGCATTCTGCGAGTTACTGCGGTGCTGTGCATCACCGTTGGTGTCATCGCACTTACTGACTATTTCAGCCTGTTCCGGGCTGTCGGCGTCATGTGTGTTGCACTGTCGCCTATCGTTTTTGCCTACGGCTATTTCCTCCGTAAACCTTGGATTACTCGCGTAGCTTCAAGTTTGATCATCACTGGGATGATCTTATGGTTTATCAATGCTGACATGGGTTGGCAGGATCGTTACTGCATCTTATCTCCGATTGGCTGCTGAAGTTTTTGAGGAAATTGTATGAATGTTTGGGTACTTATTTTGTCCTTGGCGACTGGAAGTTCAAGTGGTGGCCAGGCAATAACACACGTTCCTGGATTCTCCTCGCAGGAGAAGTGCAACGCGGCAGCGGCTGCATGGTTAAATACGGCCGTTAAAGAGCACAGTCCAGTCCGTCCAACAGCCATTTGCGTTCTGCTTTGAGAGTAGAGGCGTGTGAAGCACTACCTAATATGTTCACCTGGGGAGTCGGTTGCGAATTGAATCAGTAGTCGCGCCTTAGACTATTCTCAGGTAAAAGTAATCATCTAAATATGTCAGGAAACTCGTATGTCCGTACTTGTTGAGTTTGTGATTTTCATCTTTGCGTTGCCAGCGTTGTTTCTGTACTTGTTCTACACGATGCTGCACATGGTTGCTGATTTCTTTGGGTGGTCTTTCATCCCAGGCGTAATGGGCATCCACATTGGCGTCACACTTTTTGTGCTCGGTCAGCCCGATCCCGGTGTTCAATGGGAGAGCATCTTCCAAACGCTTGCTGGGATTGAGGTGGTCGGCATGCCGTTGCCCCTTGTCCTAGTTTGCGCTGGCGTGACCATCCTCGTGATAGGTGCGGCTATGAACATTCGAAACCAAACCGCGAGATAGTTTGATGAACGACTGGGAGACGGCCTGCCGAATCAAGAAGGTGATGCAACGTGACCGCTTTGGATGCGGTATCGCTTGCGCTGCAATGGTGTCTGGCAAGAGATCTTTGTGGCATCGTTGTGCTGTTTCGCTGGTACGAATTTATTGTTAAGGCTAAGCGACCTCTGTGCTAATTGCTGCGGTGGTTGACGAATTAAATTAGTCTTCAACGAGGTCTTTGCACATGTCTTTTCTTCTCTTAATTATTGCTTTCCTGGCCTTCATGTGGTGTTTCTTGCAGTTCGGGAAAAGGTATCCTAAGGCGTTATATGCCTTGGTTCCCGTAGTGGCGTTTGGGTTGGTTGCCGCCTACAGCGTAGGCCTACTTGCAGACTGTGAGCAGCCGTTCTGTGTAAATATCGCGGAGCGATAATGGGTAATGCTTGGGTTTCCTTTTGAGCGAGGGATAATTTCATTCAGCCCAGGAGGAAGTAACCATGTCATTCGCCTTCACGCACGAGCAACAACCTGCGATTAACTCGCTTGCTCGCCTGATCAGGCTTGTCGCATTCGCCGGAACTGGCAAGACAACCACACTGGTTGGGTATGCCCAAGCTCATCCCCAACAGCGCATTCTCTACCTCTGCTACAACAAGAGTGTCGAGATAACGGCCAAAGAGAAATTCCCACTCCATGTGACATGCAAGACCTCACACGGGCTTGCTTATGGTTCGATGGGTGCGAAGTACCAGCACAAGCTCACCGGGAATCTCAGGCTGACTGATATCGCCCGCGCGATTTCGAGTCAGAGCTGGGATTTCGTGCGCGCGGTGCAAGACACGCTCAATGCCTTCCTGGCCAGTGCGGATGACAGCATCACAATCGATCATGTGCCATCGAGCAGGCTCAAGAACGAACGCATGAAGCGCGCCGCAGGAAAGATCGTCGCCAGCGCCAATCATCTCTGGAATCGCATGCTCGATGTGCGCGATACCTCTGTCCTCCAGACCCACGATGGGTACCTGAAGGCGTGGGCGCTCACCCGCCCGGATCTGTCGAAGCGTTTCGATATTGTGCTGGCGGACGAGGCGCAGGATATCAACCCTCTGCTGGCCGGCGTCCTTGCTGACCAAGCGCGATACGGTATGGGTGTTGTTGTGTGCGGTGACGGCCACCAGATGCTGTATCGCTTCAGGGGAGCCGTCGATGCGCTAGATGCTCACTGGCTCGACAAGGCCGAGACGCACTACCTCACCCAGAGCTTCCGCTTCGGCCCGGCCGTCGCGAAGGTGGCGAACATGATCCTGCACTTCAAAGGCGAAACGCGGCCGCTGGTAGGGCTGGGCGAGGCCACCCGAGTGACAAAAACCCTTCCCGAGGACCTGGAGCACCGTACCGTTCTCTGCCGCACTGTAATCGGCGTCATCGAGACGGCCCTGATTGCACAGGCCAAGAATGAGCAAATCTACTGGGTCGGCGGCATCGATAGCTACCACCTGCAGGACATCGAAGACCTGTATTGGCTCTATGCCGAGCAGCGGGACAAAATCAAGAACAAGCGCCTGATGCAAGAATATCCTACGTTCGACCTGTACGAGGAAATCGCAACAGAGAGCCAAGATGCTGAGATGCAGCGCACGCTACGAGTGGTCGAGCAGTACAAAAACGCCCTGCCCGACCTCTTTGCCAAACTTCGCCGCACGGCAGTCAAGGACGAGCTGGAAGCCACAATCTCGGTCAGTACAGCGCACCGAGCCAAGGGCCTGGAATGGGATGCGGTGGAGCTAAGCGATGACTTCTCCTTCGAGCCGTTCAACCCGGAAAATACGCTTGAGCAGTTCGAGGACGAAATGAACCTGCTGTATGTCGCCAGCACGCGAGCGATGAAGGTTCTGGCTATCAACGGTCCAGTGCTGGAAATCATGCACGAATAATTCGTGGGCCGGCGTGACGGCAAGCGGCCGAATATCCCCCTTACCTTCAAGCGCGCAGCAGAGGCGGCGTAGTCCTTGGGTTTGACCAATGCAGCGGTAGTGTGGGCAATACCAGCCTCCCGGAGTGCCCCCGATGTCCGATCATTCGCCTTTGACCATCGTCACCGCCTGCAGACTTGAACTTGCACTGACGCCGGTACCGATGCCCGTGATGCCTAGCTCCAGAAGCGAGCATTGGCTGGCCTTCATCTTGCCGAGCAGTTCCCAGTACGGGTTCGAGTTGCACCCTGATGTCGTTGAACGTATTCAGGCGTACATGATCGAGCACCAGACCGAGTGCCTGAACGATGGTTGGCGCAACTACACGATCTACGGGCGCCGTCTCGCCGGCTGTAACCCTAAGGCTGTTGCCGAGCGGCTTAGCCATGAGTGAGTCGATTGAGTTCAGCTCCTTCGTGGACTGGTTGGAGCACCAGGGCGAAATCGACGGACCCGTAGTGGTGTCGGTCACGAGGAGCAGATTTTCCGGCAATCACCAGGACTTCGCTCACGGCCTTGTCGAGGCCCGGCTGGACTCTCCTTTCGGCCGACTGTCGATCATCAGCGGCTGGTCGGCTTTCGTGCAGCCTCGACGTGCGGACGGTTGGTATGTCGAGCATCGGCCCGATGCAACGGGCGCAGGAATTACCTCCGAACATCCGGTTGTCATGACGGTTGAGGCGGAACAAATTCGCCTTGAAGCCCGCTGCGAGGAACTAGCGAAAGAGGCCTGGGACTTTTGGTCCTATCAGGATCTTGAGCGCTATGTGACTCCCCACCTGCTCAGCTAAGCCCCCACTTCCCTGCTCTTGGGTTTAAGCGCCCATGAGACAGCATTGCGCTGCACCTTCAACAAAAACGGAGTTTTCACATGTCGGTTACGACTAGCTCAATCCAGGTTCATGTCCTGCCCAACAAGGCCACCATCCATCTGCACGAGGCTGATCGCGAGCTGGTAGGCGTCCATGGCGTTGAGGTTGATGTCATGGATTACCCCTCCCAACAGGCGACGGCGGCGCTGAATGCCTTCAATGCGAATGTCACCCTGAACCGTGCCGAGCATTTCACCCTGATGGTGTTCGATCCCAAGAAACAGAGCTGGCTGACGCCCCCTGAGGGCCATCAGGCATTCCCAAGCGACGGCGATTACAGTGGCATGCTGGATGTCCCTCTCCTACCCCTCGGGTGCGTTCTCAAAGCTGAGAAGGACGTAGCTTATGAAGATGGCGATGGCCAGCCGATTATGGCCGGATCGAAGTGGAAGGTCCTCGCGGCTGATCGGGCGACCGTGCGGCTGGTGTGTGAGGATACTGAGGCGGAAATCTTCATGCCCGTCTGCCAGCTTCATGAGGGCCTGGTGATCAACACTGGCTACGATGAAGACGCGCATCTGAGCGCCGATCAGCTTGACGATAAGTACAACCCCGAAGGCGCCGGTGAGCATCCGATGTTCACTCGCCAAATGTGGCGCGAGGCGGTGGCCAATGAGGACACGATCTGCGGCTATTGGTCGTGGTTGGTGAGCGAAATCGCGCAGGCACACTGGAAGTAGCGGCCTTGATCGCCGCATAGCGGCCTGTTGTTGAAGCTGAGGGCGGTGGTGATTTAGCCGAACCACTTCAAAATGAAGCCTGGGACTGACCGCTACGCTTTCCAGAATCCCGCAGGAGACGCCTCGCAAGGTCGTTCTGCGGGTGTGGCGTGTAGTCCTAGCCCTCAGCGTCCAAAAGGAGCACCAGCGAGCCCATAGGGGCCGTAACTTGAAGATTGCCCGCCATGCCCGGCTGTTCGTGCCGGCAAAATCATCTTGGCATCAGCCCCACGCCAACACCCCAGCGTTTGCACGAGATTGCTCAAGCCCCACCAGAGCATGAGTCGGCCCTACGACTTCAGGACGCGAGAAACAGTACCCCTGAAACCACGCAGTATTCCTAATCGGATGCAGCAGGTGGTCGATATCTTGCGACGACTCGACTTTCTCCATGATCAGGTGCGTCTTGTTGGCATAGCAGTGCCGGATTGCTGCATCAACCCAGTTCAGATTTTCCGTAGTCTGGATTGCCGGGAGATCGATCTTGCAGAAGTCCCAATCGAACGCCTCCAGGCGCTCTTGATTGGCATGTTCCTGCCCGAAATCATCAATGGCTACCTTGGCTCCGGTGCTCTTGATCGCACGCAGCCGCCTCACAAGCTCAGCGCCACGCATACCGGAACTCTCTGGAATTTCGATCACCAGGCGATTACGGACTTCTGGATCAAGCGCCATCAGTTTCGATTGGAAGATGTTGAAGAATGTTCCGATGTCGAGTGTGGCAACCGATATGTTCATGAACACGGGCAGCGGTGAATGGAGCTGCGCCGTGCTGGCCTCCAGCATGTTCAGCACCTCAATGTCGAGCGCGAACCATGAAGCCATCGACTTGCCGGCCATGAAGCGAGGTGGGCTTAGCACCGTGTCGCCAAGCTGCAGGCGCGCCAGAACCTCGGTTGCGACGGCGGCTCCGTCGCTTCTGTGAATGGTTTGCTGGGCAATCTTGAGCATGTGGCCCTCGGATCGTGAAGGTTTCGGTTATCTGCAATTCCCAGCCAGGCGGAAGCCTGCTTGTTCGGCCTGTGCAGCGGTCTGGAAGGTAACGCGGTTGTGCTCGCGCACGAGGTCATAACTGGGGCAACCAGTCGGCAGGTGATAGACGCGGCTATTGCGGTTGCCTATAACGCTGCCTCCCGTGGCGCCCGTCATTTGTGAGTGCTGCGGAATGGAGCGGGAATTCTTCCCCTGGAAGGGATGAGTGGCCACGCCCGGTGTCGCAAGTCCGTCGCCACTCGGTTGCTGCCCCACCGACCAGGTGCGCTCGCCGGTGACATAGGGATTGCTGTGCCCCATCACCTTCGCAATTCGCCGGTCGCGTTCGAGTTCCCAGTCGCTGGGTGGGTACATGCGATCCCAGGCGGTAAAAAGCTGCTGCTGCTGCCGGGACATCCTCAAGCCGTACCAGTCGTGCATGTAGAGCTGCACACGGGCCACGAGTCCTTTGGCTTCGTCGCGAGGCTCGGCTGCACGCTGGTTGAAATCCACGCGGGTCGCGCATGCGCCGTACTGATAGGGGGTTTTGGAGAGCTGTGCGTAGTTGTAATGGGATCGGTCAGCGTTGACCTCACCGACGACTACGGTGAGGTTGTGTGCATCGGCCTCCATGGCGCGGAACACAGGATCGGTCGCCACGCAGTTCTTCCGCCCGCCGTTCTGCCAGCATTGGCGCTGGTGACCAAACGACCAGGCCGGCGTTATGTGCTCGTACTCGATCCGCGCCGCACGCTCAGGTAACGCTCGAACCTCATATCCGCAAGACCGGGGGTCGATGCGTCCACCCGTGCGACCAACCCAGCGCCATGTGCAGCCGCAGTAGGTGTCACCCTGAAGGTTACGGTCGAAGTAGACGCGCTCGCGTAGCTCAACTTTCGCTTGGTCGAACGTCGCCGGTGCGGCAGTGCACACCAGTGAGATGGCAGCCGGAAAAGCAGCGAGAATGAGGGCAGTGGTTTTCATGGAGCACGGCGTGGGTAGTTTCACGCCATGCTATAGATCGAAACCCGGAAATTGGGCTGGTATCTGACACGATTGTTGTCAGTTTTAGACTTCCGTGCTTCCTACCCATTCGCCGGCTATGAAAGCGTCTGCACCATCCTGGGTGCGGTCCTTCAATAAGCCGGCTATGGCAAGCAACGCCTCATGTGTCCAGCCAGATGCAGGAGCCGGCTCAGCATGAATCAGCGTTCCCCGCAGATCGCAGATCTCCAAGGGACCGTTGGCGATGGCCGCCAGAATGTCAGGCTCGCCAGCATTCACATCAGTAACAAAGCAGATCATTTTTCCCTCGCTGCTGCGTGTTGCCATTCGTACACCAGCGGCGATGAGCGCATCGCGTTGCAAATTGGTGGACTGGGATCCGTCCGCCTTCGATACCCGCATGTAGCCGATCAGCACCTTTTCACCCGTCACGTATACGTTCGATTATGTGACAGTTTGCATCGGGAAGCTCTGCACGTCAAAATTTGTCACTTAACCCGTCATTCTGTCTAAGGCATGCAAAGGGTAGGCTAGGCTCATAATGTGACAGAAATTCCGGGGGGATGCCTTCCTTCGCGAAGGTGGCGCGCAACTGTTCCAAGGAAGCGGGGTCGCGCCGACCATAGGAAGCCAACGCGAACAGCGAGCGTGCCGTCTCGGGGTCGTGCCGCGCTTCAATGATGGCCTCATCGATGGCCTGGACTGCCCGTTGCCAGTGATCGACGGGTTCGGGCTTCGGCGTTTTCGCCGACAGGCCACTGGTGAAACCGGTTTGGGGTTCGGACCAGAACAGCTTTGCATGCTCGCCCGGCGGGCTTATGTCCCTCACCTCAATCAAGCTGATTGCCGTTGCCGCCGCCTCCAGCATCTGCAACCGTACTGCCGGATTCAGGGTTTCATACGGTCGCCACAGACTTTGCCCAGCACGCAGCGGATGCCCGCAGCCTTCCCAGGCTTGGCGGAGATACCCCGCGCAGGTTCCGCACGCGGAAAGCGGGGTGTTCAGCTCATCGAGCAGCGTGCGTAGCAGCCGAAACCACAATCCGGCGTGGATGCTTCGGCGCGGCAGCTCCACGTGACCGGTTGTCAGTGCCTGCCAGGTACGCTGGTCCATCGCCGCAATCGCGTCGCTGGCGGTGCGCGGTTCGGCGTCGGCGTTCTCCCAGCCGATAAACCGCCCTGGCACGCCCCAATAGGATTCCAGCCAGCAGCCATGCAGCGGGCAACTCAGCATCAGGGGCAGCTTCCACGCGAGCAGTACGGCTTGGTTCTCCGGATCGTTCAGGCAGAGCGGACAGGCGCGATGTATCGGCTGGCTGGGCAGCCAGGCACGCCAGCTCGTGATGGATCGCGTCCTACGGCGGAGTTTCGGCAGCAGCACCGAGAGCTGGAACGTATAGGTTTCCAATGCGTCTGGAATCTGATCATCAAGGCTGTCCAGTAGCCAAGGCACCCAGCCGGCGAAACTCATGCAACGCAGCCGGTCCGGCTCGATGCCGCTCCGCTGGGAGAGCATCGCCAACAGCGCCAGTGGTGGCGCGGTATCCAGGTCATCGACCTGAGCGTGACCAAGATCGTGCTCCAGCAGCTCGGACACCTCCATGTGATAGCAAATGGCCACGCGGTTGAGCCACGAAGACAAGGCTTCGCCTTCTCTGGGGGCCGGATGCAGTGGCCAGCGTGGCGCTGGCTTCACATCAGTTCCCGCTCGAATTGCCGCCGCCGCTCGCTGGGACCGGTGTAATCGGCCATGCTCAGCGTGCGATGGTTGATCGCTTCCTCGCCGCTCTCCACGGCGACGATGGCCGCCGCCATCAGCAAGTGCGCCAGTTCGCCGATGGTGCCCTCGCTGCGTGTGAGCAAGTAGCGGGCCATGTCCAGCGTGGCAATCGACGAGGGTCGCCGCAGTGGAAGCGAAGCGGCGAAGCTGGCCAGCAGTGAGCAGCAATCGTGGTTGGCCTCCCATACCGGCAGCATCATCGGCTCGAAACGATTTTCCAACTGGTCATCGGAGCGGATGGCCAGGTAGGCGTCACGCGTGCCGACCCCGACCAGTGGGATGCGCAGTTCATTGCCGAGGAAGCGCAGGAGATTGAGGAATTCCCGGCGGTTGACGCTGTTACCGGCCAGGACGTTGTGCAACTCGTCGATCACCAGCATGCGCACGCCGACCTTGCGCAGCAGTGCCAGCGCCAGTTGTTCCATTTCTGGCAGTCGGGGGCGCGGGCGCAGTGGCGCGCCCATTGCGGCGAGCAGCGCAACATAGAAACGGATCACCGACGGCTCAGACGGCATCTGAACGACCAGTACCGGGATGTGCTCCTGGTCGGCGTCGGCGCTGGCTGGATGCGTGCGCCGGAACTTCTCGATGATCATCGACTTGCCGTTGTTGGTTGGACCGACCAACAGCAGGTTTGGCATGCGCTGCTTGTTCGGCCACGCATACAGGGTTTCCAGCCGGTTTAACGCTTCGACCGCGCGCGGATAGCCGATCCAGCGGTCGGCGCGAAGACGCTGGATGCGCTCGCCCGCCGGCAGCCGGGCCAATCCCTGCGCCGCCGGCAACAGGTGTAACAAGTCGATGATGGGATATTCGTCCACGGCTACCACTCCTCGATCTGGTCGAACGGCTTGGCTGGTGGCTGCTTGTCTGCCTGCGGGTCAGCCATCTCTGCGTCCGGCGGTGGCATCGCTTTGACAGGCGGTGTCGTTGCCTTGAGGTGCTGGCGTCGATCCGCATCGCGCCGCGCCTTGCGCGTGGCCTTCTGTGCGGTGGTCACGATCTCGCGCATCTGCCCGATCATGCGGAACAGTGCCGATTCATCCACCTGCTCGCGCCCTTGCTGCCGTAATTTCGCCAGCGCCTGCCGTTGTTCCCATAGGGTGACAGCCGGGTGCGACAAGGTACGGTAGGGAATTTCCAGGTAGTGCTGACCCTCCGGCTCCAGCACCCAAATGCGGCTGATGTCGCGCGGGTCGCGCCGGATCAGGAACGCAGGCAAGCGGTCGCGCCGAGCTATCCACGGCTTGAGCGCATCGGCGTAGTAGTGGATGTGGTCGATGACGAAGCCGGTGCGGGTCAGCGTGCGGCGGATGATGGGCAGAAAATCGACCAGAAAAGCCGTGGCGCGGGTGACGACGGCCGGTATACCGACACGCGCCACGGCCTCAGCCCAGCGCGCCGCCGGCGGTTGGAACAGGCCGTTGTGCACGGAGCCGTGATAGGTGCCGACCGCCAATGTGAGCCAGCGCTCCAGCTCGCGCAATGTCAGAGCGGCCTTGTTTTCGGAATCGTAGTCGCCGCGCCGGTCCGGGTTGGAGAAGGTTGTTCCCGGTAGATCGTCGTGGATCATCTGCATCGCCGTGCCGATGATCCGTTCCACAATGCCGCCATAGTGCGGCTGTCCCAGCGGACGATAGTCCAGCCGGATGCCATGCTGCTCGCAACCCCGGCGCAGGGCCTCGCTCTTGAACTCGGCCGCGTTGTCTAGGTAGAGCAGCAAGGGCTTGCCGCTCATCGGCCAATCCATTTCCACGTTCAGCCCTTCCAGCCAAGGGCGCTTGTCGCAGGCGATATGCACAAGGCACAGGCCGACCGAGACGGCGGATGGCGCTTCCAACGTGACCACCATTCCAACCACGCAGCGGGTAAACACGTCGATGGCGAGGGTCAGGTACGGGCGGCCAATCGGTTGCCGGTCGCGCTCATCGACCACGATCAGGTCGATGACCGTATGGTCGATCTGTACCTGCTCCAGCGGCGCGGTCACGGCAGGAGGCTCGCCGCCTACACCTTGCAGGTCGCGGGCGGCATCCTGGCCTTCCCGGCGGCGCATGGTTTTGAGCGGATCGAGGCCGGCGATCCGTAAGGCCACGGTGTTGCGCGCCGGCACTCGCAGTTTTTGAGCCTTGCACACCTGAGTGACTTCGCGGTGAAAGGCCGCCAGGCTGCGCTTCTGCTTGGTCAGGAAGCGCTTTTGCAGCAACTCGCGGATGATGCGCTCAACTGATTCCGGCAAGCGTCCCTTGCCTTTTCCGCCGCCGGATCGGCTGCGAGCCAGGTCCGTCACAAGCCCAGCACCTTGCCGGGCACGGCGGATTAGGACATACACCTGCCGCCTGGACAGGCCAAGCGCGTGAGCAGCGGCATCGGCGGCTTCATGCCCGACCACATCAAGCGCTGCCAGCGGCCCGATGATTTCCGCCCGTTGCCGGGCCTGCGCCCAAGCCGCATCGGGCAGGGTGGCCACGCCTTGCTCGGCAATCAATGATGTGTCTGACGCCATGCTCACACCTCGCTTTGGTGCACACGAGTATTGAGCATAGTCGAGATTGGTGCAGATGACTTCTGATATTGCGTTGTCAGGAGTCGCCTGCACATCTGGCGTTACGCCCCGTCAATTGGTGCAGTCGTCTTCTGAAAATGACAGTACTGGTAGAGGGTTTCCCGGCTGATGTTGAACTCGCGGGCAAGCTGCGCCTTGGGCTCGCCGGCAGCCGCCCGCTGCCGCAGGGTAGCAGCCTGCTCGTCGGACAGGGCCTTCTTGCGGCCCCGGTACGCGCCGCGCTGCTTGGCCAGGGCGATGCCTTCGCGCTGCCGCTCACGGATCAGGGCGCGCTCGAACTCGGCGAAGGCCCCCATGACCGACAACATGAGGTTGGCCATCGGCGAGTCCTCGCCGGTGAACACCAGGCCTTCCTTCAAGAACTCGATGCGCACACCGCGCTTGGTCAGCTTCTGCACCAGGCGGCGCAAATCATCGAGGTTTCGTGCCAGGCGATCCATGCTGTGCACCACCACGGTATCGCCTTCGCGGACGAAACCGAGCATGGCCTCCAGCTGTGGACGCTGGGTGTCCTTGCCCGAGGCTTTGTCGGTGAACAGCTTGCCGATCTCGACCTGCTCAAGTTGGCGTTCCGGGTTCTGGTCGTAACTGCTGACCCGGACGTAACCGATGCGTTGTCCCTGCAAGATGCCTCCATGGGCTGGATGGGCGGCAGGGCTTACGTTGGTTTTTGGTTCCATTGCGCCCTAAGCCTTGAATTTGTCAGGCTGAAATCTGTGACCTTGGCAAGCAGGTGTCAAAGAATATGAAAGTAGACTCTATTCTGACGGTGCGGCGCGGCCTTTCCTGACATCCAGTTAGGGTATGCCTTAAATTGACGCTTCAGCACAAATTGAGTTTTAACTATAACGTGATGTAGAGTCTATTACATTCGCTATTCCTTGTTGACGAAGGAGCCCGTGCTTGAGCTTTCTTGCCCTATTCATCAGCCTGCCCACCAAGGCATCGACCGGCCGCATGCGCGCCTGGCGCTCCGTCAAGGCGCTGGGC
The DNA here is from genome assembly GCF_053470365.1 of Stutzerimonas tianxiuensis. Lineage (NCBI taxonomy): Bacteria > Pseudomonadati > Pseudomonadota > Gammaproteobacteria > Pseudomonadales > Pseudomonadaceae > Stutzerimonas > Stutzerimonas tianxiuensis. The sequence continues at coordinate 60,564 of NZ_JBPVWS010000016.1, forward strand.
TGCGCAACGCTGCGTGATGGGGTCTATCTGCTGCCCGACACGGCCGACAACGCCGCAGCGCTGGACGAAGTGGCGGCGCAGGCGGCGGAGGCCGGAGGCAGCGGCGAGGTCTATCGTCTGTCGGGGTGTGACGAAGCCCAGGAGGCTGCACTGCGCGCCCTGTTCGACCGTGGCGAGGAGTACGCCGGCATCGCCGAGGAGATCAAGGAGCTCGGACGGAGCCTGACATCCCTGGATGGCGCAGCCGCCGCACGCAAGCTCCAGGCGCTCGTGCGCCGCTTCGAGCAGGTGGCGCGCATCGACTTCTTCCCTGGCGAGGCGCAGCGCCAGACCTTGAAGCTGCTCGACGACCTGCGCGACGCGATCACCCGCCGCCTGTCTCCCGACGAGCCGACCGCCCGGGAGGCGGATGTTCCGCGGCTGGGCCGCTCCGACTATCAGGGCCGCACCTGGGCCACGCGGGCGCGCCCGTGGGTGGATCGGCTGGCCAGTGCCTGGCTGATCCGCCGGTTCATCGACCCGAGCGCTCGCATCGTCTGGCTGGCGAGCCCCTCCGACTGCAAAGCTGATTGGCTCGGCTTCGATTTCGACGGAGCGGCGTTCAGCCACGTCGGCACCAAGGTCACCTTCGAGACGCTGCTGGCGAGTTTCGGACTTGATTCCGCCCCTGCACTGGTACGTCTGGGCGAGCTCGTGCATTGCCTGGACGTGGGGGGACTCCCGGTCGCGGAAGCGCTGGGCATCGAAGCGCTGCTCGCCGGCCTGCGCGCATCCGAACCCGACGACGACGCGCTGCTTACCCGCGCGTGTGAAGTCTTTGACTGGCTACTCAAGAGTTACGAGGACAAAGCAACGTGAACGCCCCGACCAGACCTCAGACCGCTGCCACGACTGAAGCCGTCCCTCCAGCGATGAGCTACCTGCAGCTCTTCGCGCGCTTCCTCAAGTTCGGCTTGCTCGCATGGGGCGGGCCTGTGGCTCAGATCGGCATGTTGCGCCGCGAGCTCGTGGACGAGGAACGCTGGATCTCCAGCAGACGCTTCAACAAGCTGCTTGCGGTGATGCAGGTGCTGCCCGGACCCGAAGCGCACGAAATATGCGTTCATTTGGGCATCCGAGCGAAGGGGCGGCTTGGGGGCGTACTGGCGGGACTCGGGTTCATGCTTCCCGGATTCTTGCTGATGTTCGCGCTGTCCTGGCTGTACTTCCAGATCGAATTCGTGGGCACCTCGCTGGGCGCGGCGTTCCTTGGCGTGCAGGCGGCCGTGATCGCCCTGATCGTGCGCGCCGTGCACCGCATCGGCGAGCACATCCTGCTCGATCGCTGGTTGTGGGCCATTGCCATCGTTTGCGCGCTGGCCGCCATGGCTCGTGTCGACTTCTGGATCACCCTGCCGGCGAGCGGCCTGGTGTACGCCCTGCTCGTGCTGAAGCATCGAGTCTTGGCGCTGCTGGTGACACTGGGGGCGGTGGCGCTGGCCGCGGCCGTGGCTTTGTGGGCTGCGCCGGCGGCGAAGCTGGTGGAAACGGTCGTTCAAGGCCAGGCATCGGTGCTGCTCATCTTCGCCTCGGGCCTGAAGGCCGGCTTGCTCACCTTCGGCGGCGCCTACACGGCGATCCCGTTCGTTCGCAACGACGCCGTCGGGCGCGGGTGGATGACGGATGGGCAGTTCCTGGACGGCCTGGCACTGTCCGGTGTGCTGCCGGCACCCCTCATCATCTTCGCCACGTTCGTCGGCTATGTGGCAGGGGGGCCGATCGGGGCGGTGGCCATGACGGTGGGTGTCTTTCTTCCGGCCTTTGCGTTCTCGCTGATTTTCTACGACCGGCTGGAGGCGGTCGTGGAGAACAAACGGCTGCACGCGTTCCTGGACGGCGTCGCGGCCGGCGTAGTCGGCCTGATCGGCGCAACCACCCTCGACCTGGCGCAGGTCACGGCTGAACGTGTGCCATCGCTGACGATGGGCATGTCAATCTTCGCCGCAGGCTTGGCATTCCTTTATGCCTGGAAGAACAAGCTCAACGTCGTCGTCGTGATCCTCGCGGCGGGATTGGCGGGCTGGCTGGTGTTTCCGAACCAAGGCTGAATCTGATCGAGTCAGCCTTCGCCGCGCCGTTTCCGATCCACCCTACTGAGGAAGCCAAGATGCCTTACGAACTGAAGCCCCTTTCGTGCGATCCGGCCAAACTCACCGGCCTGTCCGAGAAGCTCATCGTCAGCCACTGGGAAAACAACTACGGCGGGGCGGTCAAGCGCCTCAATGCCATCGAGCAGCGCCTGGCCGAATTGACCTGGGCCAGCGCCCCGGTGTTCGAGATCAACGGCCTCAAGCGCGAGGAGATGATCGCCAGCGGTTCCATGATCCTGCATGAGGTGTACTTCGATTCCCTCGGCGGTACCGGCGGCGACCCTGGCGGAGCGTTGAAGCAGGCCATCAAGCGGGACTTCGGCTCCGTGGACGCGTGGCGCGCCGAATTCACGGCCATGGGCAAGGCCCAGGGCGGCGGCTCCGGCTGGACCCTGCTGGTATGGAGCCCGCGCCGCGGGCGCCTCGTGAACGCCTGGGCCGCCGACCACGCCCACAACCTCGCCGGCGCCACGCCGCTCATCGCCCTGGACATGTACGAGCACAGCTACCACATGGACTTCGGCGCCAAGGCCGGGGCCTATGTGGACGCCTTCATGCAGAACCTGTCCTGGACGGCTGCCGACGCTGCATTTGCCAAGGTGGAGGGCTGAGCATGAAATGGATCACCCGCGAACGGCCCAAGATCGACCGCATCGCCTGCCCCTGGCTGGTAGCGCGCTTCGTCGACGAGGCCCCCGAGTTCCTGTACGTGCCGGCAAGTGACGTCATGAGAGTCGCGGCCGACACCGGCGCGATCCCCTATGACGTGCCGAATGTAGAGCTCGGCCACCACAGCGACCGCTGCAGCTTCGATGCCTTCATCGAGAAGTACAAACTCGACGATCCGGCCTTGAACAAGCTGGCGCTCATCGTGCGGGCCGCCGACTGTGCCCAGCCGCAACTGGCGACCGAAGCGGCCGGCCTGCTCGCCATCTCGCAAGGGCTGTCGCTCAACTTCGCCGACGACCACGAGATGCTGAAGGCAGGCATGGTGATGTACGACGCGCTCTACGCCTGGTGCGCCCACTCAACCACGGGGCCGCTGAAGACGGTCGCCCGCCTGCCCGGCCTGAAGTGATGCTGCTGCCCGCCGGCGTCGCGCCCGAGGCACGCCTGCTGCTGATCGGCCGGGCCCTGCGGGCCTTCACCGACGGCTTTGTGGCCATTCTGCTGCCGGTCTATCTGCTCACGCTCGGGCTCGGCAAGTGGGAAGTCGGGCTGATCAGCTCCGCCACCCTGCTCGGATCGGCGCTGGCGACCCTGGCGGTCGGGCAATGGGGCCATCGCTTTCCGCAGCGCCGGCTGCTCCTCGCCGCCGCCTGGCTGATGGCCGCCACCGGTCTGCTGCTGGCCGGCCTGGGCGGCATCGGCGCCTTCTGGCCGCTGCTGATCGTCGCCTTCGTCGGCACGATGAACCCCAGCTCCGGCGACGTCAGCGTCTTTCTGCCGCTGGAGCATGCGCGGCTGGCCGAATCGGCACAAGGCGAGGCGCGCACCTTCCTGTTCGCGCGCTACACCTTCGTCGGCGCCTTGTGTGCCGCGACCGGTTCGCTGGCGACCGTGATCCCGCAAGTGCTGACTGATGCCGGCCTGGCCCAACTCGACGCGTTGCGCCTGATGTTCGTCGCCTACGGGCTGATCGGTGTCGCGATCTTCGTCCTGTATCGCGCCTTGCCGGACCACCGCGTGCACGAGCAGGCGGCGCCGTCCGCAGCACTGGGGCCTTCGCGCGGCATCGTGATCAAACTGGCGGCGCTGTTCTCGGTCGATGCCTTCGCCGGCGGGTTGATCGTCAATACCTTACTCGCGCTCTGGCTGTTCGAGCGTTTCGACCTCTCACTCGCCGCTGCCGGCCAGTTCTTCTTCTGGGCCGGACTGCTGTCGGCCGGCTCCCAGCTCGCCGCCCCCTGGGTGGCACGCCATATTGGTCTGATCAATACGATGGTGTTCACGCACATCCCGTCCAGCGTCTGTCTGATCCTCGCCGCCTTCGCCGATAGCCTGCCGGCGGCGCTCGCGCTGCTGTTCCTGCGCAGCGCCCTGTCGCAGATGGACGTGCCGACGCGCTCGGCCTTCGTCATGGCGGTGGTAACGCCGGCAGAGCGCGCCGCGGCGGCGAGCTTCACCGCCGCTCCCAGGAGCCTTGCCGCCGCAGCGAGCCCCGCCATTGGCGGCGCCCTGTTCGCCGCTGGCTGGCTGGCGGCGCCGCTGGTTGCCTGCGGCCTGCTCAAGATCGCCTATGACGTTGCACTTTGGCGCGCGTTTCGGAAGCACGAGAAACCCTCCTCTTGAGAGCGCTCGCGCGCAAGCAGATGGGGCGCCTTAGCGTACGATTTTTTCCGAATTCTGCGGGCTGCCCTAGTTGAGACACACCAGGCAGGAGGACTTTCTGTGTGAACAGCCACGAGGTGGCTCGCTCAAACAGCACTCCCGGCCGGTCGGTGCCCGTCCAGCAGAGGGCATACAGCCAGCGGCTCAAGCGAAAGCCGATGCCCGGATCGGTGAAATGACGATAGCCAAAGCGGTTCTGAATATCGGTGGCATGTATCCAGCGGCGATGATCGCTATAGCGCTGGAGGCAGTCGGGGTCTGGAATCGCCAGTTGTCGGCAAAGCACCTGCAGGACTTCCACCGGCACGGCGGCGGGCTTGTCCGGCAGAACGCCAACGAAGCGGACGGTGGTCAGCAGAACGGCATAACCCAGACGGTTATGGTTACCCCGCAGCACCTGGATGGCTTCACGGTCTTCATCGCTCAGGTGGAAGTAACGTTCCAGCTCTTCACGGCTGGGCGAATCAACATAGCGGCCAAAACCGTCGCGTTGCTCTTGAGTCAGAAAACCGACCGGCATTGATCACAGCACCTCGACGCAGAACACGGCGGGCGTGACGATCCGCGTGCGTTCGATGTGCCCGCGTTGCAGCAGGCCGGCGCGGCGATCACCGGTTACCAGGTAGTCCGCATCGCCCGCCAAGGCCATGGCCAGCAAAAACGAGTCATCCGGATCATCGGCTTCGACCTCGATGGTCAGGCGCTCCAGTACCACAGCCCGTTGCAGGTTATTGATCATGGCGCCCACCTTGGCGGGCTGTAGGATGGCCTGAAGCTTGGGATAGCGGCTGGCTCGACGAATTTCATCGAGTTGCATCCGCGAGGTCACCACCTCGAAACGCGCCGCCCGCCAGGCACGGTAGATCGCATCGGGCGCGCCATGTGGCGAGATCAGGGCGCTGAACAGGATGTTGGTATCCAACACGACCCGCATCAGCGCTTACGTGCCCAGTCGAGCGCTTCGTCAACCGCGTTGGTCAATTCTGCCTCACTCAGATGGGCGTTAGCGGCCTTGGCCTGCTCAGCGCTCAGCTCCAGGATGTGTGCCCGTACCGCTTCTTCGATGAAGCGCGACAGGTCGCCCTTACGGCCGCCGCCCTGGCTGGCCAGAAACATCCGAAGCGACTGGTCGGTGTCGGCCGAGACGGCGACATTCCAGCGAATGGTATTCATAGCGTTCTCCGCTAATAGGTGTTTGTGTGTTTATACGCCAATCACAAAGGGCGATGCAATGGTTCGACAAAACGAACAGATACCTGAGCGTTGACGACGTAAAGGTGGAAACCGCTATCAAAACCAGAGCTAGATACAAACGCTCTATAGCCTAAGGAATTCATGATTGTCCGCTGAAATGACCACATCACCTCAGCCGTCAGCGACCTCAGTCCTACGATCCAAGTCTCGCTGATCATTAAGAGCCACGGCGTCCGCACGCATTCGAGCAGGCACTGTATCTCTCACCTTTGAAAAGTCAGCATCGCTTGCAGGCTTAACCTTAACCGCTTCTGCACGTCCAAATCTTTTATCGCCATAGCGGCTAATCGAATCGGTAGCCTGGTGCCCCATGACGTATGCCATTTCTATTGCGGACATGCCTGAGGCTTTCAGATTTGAGCCGAACTGGTGACGAAGTGTGTACATACTCGGCACCTTCCTCCTACCGAATAGCTCAGTAGCGACTTGGTGAAGCGCAACGCGTATTGAATCCATACTGCGCGGCTGACATTTAAAAGCAGCGAGAGCGTTTCTCAAGATATTGCAGACGTCTCCATCAGCCTCAAGCGTTCGGCTAGCGCCGCGTAAACCGTTGTGGCTAAGCTTTGCACCGGATATATGGATGCGCCGGCCATCGATAGAAATTCCGTTAAGCTCGCATGGTCGCGCTCCGGTAAGAGATATCACCATTAAAGCTCCCGCTTCGACAGGCATATCTCGTTCAGCCAGACACCGTAGCCACGCTTCGAAATCAGCGGTAGAAAGCTTCTGCGGACGTCGCTGCTTTTTCTTTCGCGGCAGATTTAACACAGTGACCGGATTGAGCGTACGATTGATTTCTTGGGCAGCCCAGAAATTTCCTCGATGCTTTTGATCAAACGCCAAAGCGTTACGTAGGCGCCGATAATAATCCGGGCGGTAATCAGGGGCCGCCCGTAGTAAAGCACCAATAATATTGAGCTCATCAAGCTCAACGCCCTGCATCCGAGTCGCATAAAAATTACTGGCCAAACTAATATAGGCGCTTTGAGTCTCTGCATTCATATTATTCTTCTAATTATTATTTGCGTGACACATGCCACACAATCAATTATTGCAAATACGAAAACAAAAAAACAACAACCAGAGCATTATTTTTTATATAACCCCAAAAGCCAAACATTGCAAAGGTGCAAAAATTCTATCCTTTCTATATCGCATTCCGGACTTTGGTTCGTTGGCCAAGGACGCACCATGTTAACCGGATCCCACAAGACGACCGGCCGGGAGCAGCACATAGGCCGACTGGATAGCGCTGGGTATGAGCAGGTGCTCCCATTCTTACAGCCGATTCACATTTTAAAATGCCAGAAGCAAGTGGAGTGATTTTAAATTGTGCTCACAGTTTGGGTCGGCGACGGACTGGGGCAATCGCCTACCGAGACACCACTGCCCACGGCATACTGCTTGTGCCAATTTTAAATTATGGGTTTGGGTCGGACACGCTACTAGATAGCCAGCCGAACGGCCTCCGGGGCGTTAACCGTGAGAGCTGTATAAAAATACAGTATAGCCTATTGCCTTTTTAAAGCGGAGCAACTTAGAATTATGAACAGAACAACAACCTGAGGAAAAAACATGTCTGTCCTAATTCTTAACTGCGAGCGCGACGAAGTCGGCGGTCAATACCTAGTAGCAAGCATTCACGGTGTGGAACACTACGTATCACTTGATGATGACTATCCGGAGCAAATCCCAGATTCAGATGATATAGTCCACCGCATTAATGCAGATGACTTCAATGAGCTTTCAGAGCAGGTACGCTCCTACGTGCGCAAGCACAGCATCGCCCCCATTCATTCACTCGATGATGTTAAGCTGCTTGCAATGCGGCTCGGCGATATGAAAGCAAAGACCTACGAAATCGACGAAGAAGGTCTTGGCCTCACGCTCCGTGACTGTAACGTAGATAAAGGTGTACGCATCCTAGCTCGTAAATTTCAGAGTACATATCAGGCACATCGCTGGCTGACCGAGCAACTGGATATTTTAGGTTTCAATGCGTCACGGTAAGCGTGCAAGCGCTAATGTCCCGCCATTGCATTCCTAATCAAAAGCCGCATGCAACCGCAGGCGCGCTATAGATAAAGACGTTTAACCGACTAAATTGACTTCATCCGACTCGGTTAGACGTTGGCTTTATTGTAGTCCACCTGATTAACTTGAAGGCTGCTCACTTCAAATCTTTTCTGTCTCGCGGTAGCCTTTCGTTTAGCAATGCTCGGCAACCGACGCACGCTTTATAGATTGAACCAACAAAGGCGCATGGATCATGGTTCATCTACAGCAGAAGTACCGTCATCCAGTATTTCCGCCTCGAGGCGCCCCATATAACCATTAAGCAATACTATAGCCAGCAGACAACATAGCGGAGCAAGTGCTTGCTCCGCAGAGAGTTGCGAAGACCGTCGTCAATTCGTACACCACCGTATTTCCCTGAAACAACCGTTAGTGGTCTATTTCTCAGGACAGGCAAAGGAACGCAGACAGCCGCCTAGTTCGCCTATTACCGTTGGCTACAGGCCGATGGTTTCGATTAATGATACCTACTTCGACTCAGACGAGCTTTTCCAACTCCGGCAGGATCTCGAACAGATCCCCGACCAGGCCGTAGTCGGCGACCTGGAAGATCGGCGCTTCCTCGTCCTTGTTGATCGCGACGATCACCTTGGAGTCCTTCATGCCCGCCAGGTGCTGGATCGCACCGGAGATGCCGACGGCGATGTACAGCTGCGGCGCGACGATCTTGCCGGTCTGGCCGACCTGCATGTCGTTCGGCACGAAGCCGGCGTCGACCGCGGCTCGCGAGGCACCGACTGCGGCGCCGAGCTTGTCGGCCAGCGAGTACAGGTGCTTGAAGTTGTCGCCGTTCTGCATGCCGCGGCCGCCGGAAACGACGATCTTGGCCGCGGTCAGCTCCGGACGGTCGGATTTGGCCAGCTCTTCGCCAACGAAGGCGGACTTGCCGGCGTCACCGCTGCCGGAGACCTGCTCGACGGCCGCTGAGCCGCCCTCGGCGTTCACCGCGCCGAAGCCGGTGGCACGCACGGTGATGACCTTGATCGGGGCGCTGGACTGCACGGTGGCGATGGCGTTGCCGGCGTAGATCGGGCGCTTGAAGGTGTCGGCGCTTTCGACGGCGATGATCTCGGAGATCTGGTCGACATCCAGCAGCGCCGCCACGCGCGGCAGGAAGTTCTTGCCATTGGTGGTGGCCGGAGCCAGCACGTGGCTGTAATTTTTCGCCCCACTTTCCCCTACAAGCTGCGCGATCAGCGGCGCGACGTTTTCCGGCAGCTGATTGGCGTAGGCCGCGTCGTCGGCGACCAGCACCTTGGACACGCCCTCGATCTTGGCCGCCGCTTCACCGATGGCGCCGCAGCCGCTGCCGGCGACCAGCACGTGGATGTCGCCGCCGATCTTGGTGGCCGCCGCCACGGTGTTCAGGGTTGCAGCCGCCAGGACCGCGTTGTTGTGTTCAGCGATAACCAGGATAGCCATCAAATCACCTTCGCCTCGTTCTTCAGTTTCTCGACCAGTTCAGCCACGAACTTGACCTTGATACCGGCGCTGCGGGCAGCCGGCGCTTCGACCTTGAGGGTCTTCACGGTCGAGGTGGTGGTCACGCCCAGCGCCTCGGGCGTCAGGGTTTCCAGCGGCTTCTTCTTGGCCTTCATGATGTTCGGCAGCGACGCGTAGCGCGGCTCGTTCAGGCGCAGGTCGGTGGTGACGATCGCCGGCAGGTTCAGCGCGACGGTCTGCAGGCCGCCGTCGATCTCGCGGGTGACGTTGACCTTGTCGCCAGCGACTTCCACCTTGGAGGCGAAGGTGCCCTGGGCGTAGCCGGTCAGCGCGCCGAGCATCTGCCCGGTCTGGTTGTTGTCGCTGTCGATCGCCTGCTTGCCGAGGATGATCAGTTGCGGCTGCTCCTTGTCGACCACGGCCTTGAGCAGCTTGGCGATCGCCAGGGAATTGAGTTCATCAGCGGACTCGACCAGCACGGCGCGGTCGGCGCCCAGCGCCAGGGCGGTACGCAGCTGCTCCTGGGCAGCGCTCGGGCCGACGGAGACGACCACGATTTCGCTGGCCACGCCTTTCTCTTTCAGGCGCACGGCTTCTTCCACGGCGATTTCGCAGAAGGGGTTCATCGACATCTTGACGTTGGCCAGGTCAACGCCGGAGTTGTCCGCCTTGACGCGGACCTTGACGTTGTAATCGACCACTCGTTTGACGGCGATCAGTACTTTCATGTGGAAAACCTCTCGATCTCACGGGAGCGGATGCCCGCCGCCCAGCCGGCGGGTAAGGCGAGCACCTGCCGGGTCGGTTCAGAAAAGCTCTTCGACGAGCGCCATGGTGCTGTGGCTACCGGCGAGCACGCTGGCAAGCAGGGCGCCGGTGCGAGGCAGCAGGTGGTCGGTGTAGAAGCCCGCGGTGACCAGCTTGGCCTCGAGAAAGGCGGGATCGCCGCGCCCTGCGGCCAGCGCGGCGGACGCGGCCAGCGCCGAGCGCGCCATGGCCCAGCCCCCGCACAGGTAACCCAACAGCATCATCAGGTTGAAGGCGACGCTGCCGGGCAGCGCGGGATCGCTTGCAGCACCTTCCAGCAGGTACTGGCGCGCTCGCCGTGCAGCTGCCAGCGCCTCGGCCAGCGGCGCCGCCAGCCTGCTGCAGCGCGCATCCTGGCGCAGGTGGCCGAGGGTCGTGTCGATGTCATCGAGCAGCTCGGCCAGCAACGCTCCTTCGTTGGCGAGGGTCTTGCGCCCTACCAGGTCCATCGCCTGGATGCCGTTGGTGCCCTCGTAGATCGGCAGGATGCGCGCATCACGGAAATGCCGCGCAACACCGGTCTCCTCGACATAGCCCATGCCGCCATGAACCTGCACGGCCAGCGAGGTCACCTCCTGCGCCAGCTCGGTCAGCCATCCCTTGATGATCGGCGTGTAGAGATCCACGCGGCCCTGGCGGGCACGGTGGCTGGCCGGGTCGGGCGCATGGCGGGCGCGGTCCAGTTCGGACGCCGCGAGCAGCGCCAGGGCGCGCATGGCCTCGGTCGAGGCCTTCATCTGCATCAGCATGCGGCGCACATCGGGGAAGCGGATGATCGGGTAGCGGCTGCCGTCGCGCTGGGTGCCCTGCAAGCGCTCGCGGGCATAGCTGCGGGCCTCCTGCCAGGCGCGTTCGGAAATCGCCAGGCCCTGCAGCCCCACGGCCTGACGCGCGTGGTTCATCATCGTGAACATGCAGGCCAGCCCGGCGTGCGGCTCGCCGACCAGGTAGCCGATCGCCCCGCCCTGCTCGCCAAAGCTCATGGTGCAGGTCGGGCTGCCGTGGATCCCGAGCTTGTGCTCCAGCGACACGCAGCGCACATCGTTCGGCTCGGCGGCTTCGCCTGCGGCGTTCGGCAGGAACTTGGGCACCAGAAACAGCGAGATACCCTTTACGCCAGCAGGCGCATCCGGCAGGCGAGCAAGCACCAGATGAATCACGTTGGATGTCATCTGGTGGTCGCCCCAGCTGATGAAGATCTTCTGCCCGGTGATGCGGTAGTGCTCGCCTTCGGGAACCGCGCGCGCCTTGACAGCCGCCAGATCGGAGCCGGCATCCGGCTCGGTGAGATTCATCGTGCCGGTCCACTCGCCGCTGACCAGCCTGGGCAGATAGCGTGCCTGCAACGGTGCCGACGCATGATGCGCCAGTGCCTCGATGGCGCCCTGGGTCAGCAGCGGGCAAAGCGCGAACGCCATGTTCGCCGCGTGCCAGACCTCACTGACCGCGGTCCCCAGCACACTCGGTAGCGCCTGCCCGCCAAACGCCTCGGGCGCGGTAAGCGAACACCAGCCCCCTTCGCTGAACAACCGATAGGCGTCGGCGAAACCGGGCGCCTCCTTGACGCCGTGCTCGGTCAGCCGGACGCCTTCCCGGTCGCCGATCGCGTTCAGCGGCGCCAGCACTTCGGCGCCCAGTTTTCCCGCCTCGGCCAGCACTGCCGCCGCCAGCTCGCTGTTGATATCGCCCAGGCCAAGCTCGGCGCATAGGCGCTCGAAGCCCAGTACTTCATTGAGCACGAACTCGGTGTCGCGGTACGGATGGACGTAATCGGCCATGTGCGTTTCTCTCGGTGCGTTAGTGGTAGCGCTGGCCGCTGTGCAGCCGCGCGCGGAACTCGTCGGTGAGTTGGTACAGCCCGCCGTGGTGTGCATGGCGCCTGGCGCGGGCGGCGAACTCGGCGAGCCCCTGGTTCTGGATGTAGCGCAGCGCGCCACCGCGAAAGCGCGGGAAGCCGAGGCCGAGCACCAGGCCCATATCCGCTTCGGCGGCACTGGCGACGATGCCGTCTTCGAGGCAGCGCACGGTTTCCAGGCACAGCGGGATCATCAGCCGGTCGACGATGTCCTGGTCGCTCACCTCGGCGCCCGGCGTACCCAGCAGCGCCCGCGCCTCGGCCGACGGCTCGCGCTGGCGCCGGCCCTGCTCATCGGTGCCGTAGAGGTAGAAACCGCGGCCGTTCTTCTGGCCCAGGCAGCCGGCCGCGAGCAACTGCTCCATCACCGGCTCGCCGTCATGCCCCATGCGCCCGGGGTAGCCCTCCTGCAGCACCCGGTCGGCATGCACCATGGTGTCCAGGCCGATCACGTCGGCGAGATAGGCCGGGCCCATGGGCCAGCCGAAGGCTTCCATGACCCGGTCGATACGCTCAAAATCGACACCGTCCTGCAGCAGCCGGTTGAAGCCGTTGAAGTAGGGAAACAGCACCCGATTGACCAGAAAGCCCGGGCAGTCGCCGACCACGATGGGCGTCTTGCCCAGCGCCAGGGCGAAGGCCACGGTGCGCGACAGCGTCGCGTCGTCGGTGTGGCGACCGCGGATGACCTCCACCAGCGGCATCATCGGTACCGGGTTGAAGAAGTGCATGCCGCAGAAGCGCTCGGGGTGGCGCAGCCCTTCGGCCAGCCGGTCGATGGAAATGGTCGAGGTGTTGGAGGCCAGCACCGCGGCGTCGGCCACCAGCCCCTCGGCTTCGCCGAGCACCGCGGCCTTGACGTCGGCCCGCTCGACCACCGCTTCAACCAGCAGATCGACCTCGGCGAAGCCCTGCCAGTCCATCGTCGGGGTGATCCGCTCGAGGATCGCCGCCTTCTGTGCCTCGCTCAGCTTGCCCTTGGCGACCTGCCGGTCGAGCTGGGCGGTGGCGGTGCGCATGCCCAGCTCCAGCGCCTCGGCACGGATGTCCTTCATCAGGATCGGCGTGCCGCTGGCCGCCGCCTGGTAGGCAATGCCGCCGCCCATGATGCCAGCGCCGAGCACTGCGGCGCGGCGCACCGGCGCGGCACCTTCGGCATGCCGACGGGCCTGCTTGCGCACCGCCTGATCGGCGAGGAACAGCCCGACCAGCGAGGCCGCCTCGGGCCCACGCGCCAGGGCCACGAAGGTCTCGCGCTCGACTCGCAGCGCCTCGGCGAACTGCAGCCCGGCGTGGGTCTGCACCGCGGCGAGAATCGCCTGCGGCGCCGGGTAGCGCGGGTCGAGCGTATCGCCACGGGCGGCGATGCCGTCCGGCACAGCCACCGGCTGACGCTTGCGTGCGCGCCAGGCCTGCCAGTCGCCGCCCTCGGCAACCTCACCGAGCAGCGCCAGCGCCTCTTGGCGCAAGGTTTCCGGGGGCATCACACGTTCGGCGACACCGGCCGTCAACGCCGCCCCGGCCTTCCGCGGCTTGCCCTCGAGCAGCCAGTCCAGCGCATCGGCCACGCCGACAAGGCGCGACAGCCGCACCGTGCCGCCGAAGCCGGGGCAAATGCCCAGGGTGACTTCCGGCAGGCCGACCTGCGCATCCTCGGCCAGCACCCGGTAGTCGGTGGCCAGCGCCAGCTCCAGGCCGCCACCAAGGGCGAACCCGTTGATCGCGGCAACGCTTGGGTAGGGCAGCGATTCCAGGCGCCCGAGGCTGTCCAGCGCCTGCTCGATCCAGGCGTGCAGCGCGCCCTCCCCGGCCTCGAACAGCGCGGGGAATTCGCTGACGTCCGCACCGACCACGAACGCCGGCTTGGCGCTACGCACCAGCAGCCCGCGCAACGCGGTGTGCTCGAGCACCTCCAGCGCCGCGCGCAGATCCGCCAGGGTGGCGCGGTCCAGTTTGTTAACCGACGAGCCGTCGACATCCAGCACCAGCTCGGCGAAGCCGTCGCCAAGCATTTCCAGGCGCAGCGCCTGCCCTTGATAAAGAGTCATCAGAGGCACTCCAGCAATGCGGCGATGCCCTGGCCGCCACCGATGCACAGGCTGACCACGGCGAAGCGGCCGCCGCTGCGGTGCAGCTCGTGCACGGCCTTGACCATCAGGATCGCCCCGGTGGCGCCGATGGGGTGGCCAAGGGAGATGCCGCTGCCGTTGGGGTTGACCTTTTCCAGCGGCAGGTCGAGCTGCTGCACCACCGCCAGCGCCTGTGCCGCGAACGCCTCGTTGAGCTCGAAGAAATCGATATCCCCGATCTCCAGCCCGTTGCGCGCCAGCAGCTCGCGCACCGCCGGCACCGGGCCGATGCCCATGATCTCGGGTGCCACGCCGGACACCTGGTAGTCCACCAGCCGCGCCATGACCTGGTGGCCGTTGGCCTCGGCGTAATCGCGGTCCATCAGCAACAGCGCCGCGGCGGCGTCGTTCAGGCCAGACGCGTTGCCCGCGGTAACGGTGCCGCCCTCGCGCTTGAACGCCGGGCGCAGAGCCGCCAGCTCTTCCGGCGTGCAGTCGTGGCGCACGTGCTCATCGGTGTCGAACGACCGCGTGCCTTTGCGGGTTTTCAGCTCCACGGGGACGATCTGCCCGGCGAAGCGCCCCTCGGCGATGGCGCGGGCCGCCCGGCGGTGGCTTTCCAGGGCGAGAGCGTCCTGCTGCGCACGGCTGATGCCGTAGCGCTCGGCGACGTTTTCCGCCGTGATTCCCATGTGATAACGGTTGATCGGACAGGTCAGCGCGCCAACCATCAGGTCGAGTGTCTGGCCGTCTCCCATCCGCTGGCCAAAGCGGGCCGCGGGCAGCAGGTAGGGCGCGCGGCTCATGGACTCGGCGCCGCCCGCGATCGCCGCTTGGCAAAGGCCGAGTTGAAGCTGCTGCGCCGCACTGATGACCGCTTGCAGGCCGCTACCACAGAGCCGGTTCACCGACATGGCGACGCAGCGCTCGGTCAGGCCCCCTTCCAGCGCAGCCACCCGCGAGAGATACAGATCGCGCGACTCGGTCGGCAGTACGTTACCGAACACGCAGTGCCCCACGCTCGCCGGGGCCACGCCGTAGCGCTTGACCGATTCGGCAACCAGTTGGGTTGCCAGCTCACTCGGCCTGGCGTCTTTGAGGCTGCCGCCGAAATCCCCGATCGCCGTGCGCAAAGCGCCGGTGATCACCACCTCTCGTAGTTGCATGGAAGGCTCCCTGCTCAGGTAGAGTTGCCGGATAGCGCGCAGGAAGGCCTCGAGCCGGCCACTGCACCAGCCGAGCACGTCGCCGCTCGCTCGTTCGTAAAGCGCCGCTAGCTTCGCCGCTCACGCAGGCGCCAGCCATAACCAAAGCTGACTAATACTTGACATAAACGGACAATCCGAGAGCCTCACATGTCTTACGAGGGCTACAGCATTTCGGTCCACTTCGCCTGCAGCGCCATCAAGGCGGCGCAGCGCAGTGGGCTCGACGAACAGGCGTTGCTGCAGGAAGCCGGCATCGGCCAGCGCCTGCTCGACAACGCGCAGATGCGCATGACCTCACTGCAGTTCAGCCGGCTGATGCTGGCGCTATGGCGCGTTGGCGACGACGAATTCATGGGCCTTGCGCCCTCCCGTAGCCGCCACGGTGTGTTCGCCCTGATGGCCCGCCAGGTCATCGGCTGTCGTCGCCTGGCCTCGGTCTATTACCGAATGGCGCGCTTTTACAATCTGGTCAACGATTCGCTGCGTCTGGAGCTGACCGCCGATGGCGGGCAAACCGCTTTCGTGATGCGCCTGGCCGATCCGGAGCATGACCCGGAGCATCTCTTGCGGGAAGTGTTCATGCTGCTCTGGCATCGTTTCGCCAGCTGGCTGGTGGGCCAGCGCATCGGATTGCGGGAGGTGCACTTCGACTACCCGCAACCGGCCAACCATGCCGAGTACAGGCTGATGTTTCCCTGCCCGGCACGCTTCTCGATGCCCGATTGCCGCCTGGTGCTCGACCCTCAATGCCTGGACATGCCGGTGGTCCAGACGCCCGCCACGCTGCGTGAACACCTGCGGCGGGCGCCGCTGGAATGGTTCACGCGCCCGTCCTACCAGGCCGCCTTCACGCGCAGCGTCAGTGACCTGTTCCAATACGATGGCGCGTTCAGGGACCTCGGTATCGAAGCCGCGGCAGCGGCGCTGCATATCACCGAGCGCACCCTGCGGCGGCGTCTTGCCCTCGAAGGTGCCCGCTTCCAGGCGCTCAAGGATGGCCTGCGCCGCGACCTGGCCATCCACTACCTCAGTCAGGCTGGGCTGCCGATCAGTGAAATCGCCCAGCGTCTCGGTTTCTCCGAACCTTCGGCTTTCACCCGTGCCTTTCGTCAGTGGACCGGCGACAGCCCACGCGCCTATCGGGAAGCAGCGCGGGCCTGAACGCCTAGCCGCGCAAGCGCAGCGGATCCACCAGGCGTGCCGCTACGGCCATGCCGACCAGATCGGCCAGGCGCTCGGCCTGCATGCGCTTCATCACCCGGGACCGATAGAGGTCGACGGTCTTGATGCTGATGTCGAGCTGGCGAGCGATTTCCTTGGTGGTGTAGCCCTGCACCAGCGGCAGCAGTACATCGCGCTCTCGCGGGGTCAGGCTGTCCAGGCGGGCCTGCAGGCTGACGTGCTCGCCGGTGCCGCCGGCACGTTCCTGACGACTGAGTGCCTGCTGCACGCTATCGAGCAGTAATTGCTCGTTGTAGGGCTTCTCGATGAAATCCACCGCGCCGGCCTTGAATGCGCGAACCACGATAGGCACATCGGCATGGCCGCTGACGAAGATCACAGGCAACTGCAGCCCGCGCGCGCGCATGGCCTCCTGAACCTGCAGACCGCCCATACCCGGCATCCTGACGTCCAACAGCACGCAGGCGTTATCCGCGCCATTGCAGGCTTCGAGAAACTCCCGCCCGCCGATGAACGGCCTGGCAGACAACCCCACCGACTCCAATAGCCAGACCGTCGAGTCGAGCATGCCCTGGTCGTCGTCGACGATATACACCACCTGCTCGTGAGCATCGCTCATCAGCGTTCCTCTGTTGTTATTGTCTTGATCGGCAGGCAACAGCGCATGCAGAGCCCTCCGTTCTCGCCCGGCTGGCCCTGCAACGCGCCGCCAAACCCCTCGATGATGCTGCGGCTCATCGGCAACCCGAGCCCGAGACCGTCCGGCTTGCGGGTAAAGAACGGCGTAAAGGCCTGCTCGAGTTCCTGCTCATCCAACCCACGGCCCTGGTCCGCAACGGCCAGGACCACCTCATCGGCCTGTCGCTCGGCGCGCAATACGATACGCGACGGCTGCCCCGGGTGGGCTTCGCGGTTCGCTTCTATCGCATTGCGCAAGAGGTTGATCAAGACCTGCTCGAGCAGCACGCGGTCGGCATAGACCCGTGGCAGGTCGGCGGCCAGCACCTGCTCGACGGTCACCTGGGCGGCAGCGGTCTCCCACGCGCAGAGGCGCACCGCGTCGCGCGCGACCTCGGCGACATCGAGCGGCTGCATGCGCCGCTGCCCCTTGCGCAGGAACGCCCGCAAGCGCTTGATCACCTCCGAGGCATGGTTGGCGTGCTCGGTAATCCGCTCCAGGCCCTGGGCCACGCGCTCGGCTGCTTGCGGATTCTGCCCCAGGCTCTGCAGGTAGCGCTGGCTGGCGCTGGCGTAGTTGACCACCGCCGCGAGCGGCTGGTTGATCTCATGCGCGATGCCGGATGCCAGCTCGCCGAGGGTGATGAGGCGCCCCGTATGCGCCAGCTCGTCCTGGTGGCGCCGCTGCTGCGCCTCGCGCAGCTCACGCTCGCTCATGTCGCGGGCCACCAGCGAGTAATAACGCTCGCCGCCGGTCGTCCGATGCGCCAGCAGCACGAGGGAAATCGGCACCGAGGCACCGCCGTCCTGTGCGAGCAGACGCGAATCGCAGCTCCAGACGCCCTCGCGCTCGGCGGTCGTGCGGCCGGTTCCGTGCAGCAGCGCCAGTACCTCGGTATCGAACAGCGCATCGAGCGCCGGCATCTGCCCATCCTGCAGACGCAGCGCTCGCCTTGCCGCCGGATTGAGATACGTCACCCGCCCCTCGGCATCGATGAACAACACCAGGTCAGTGTTTACTTCCACCACCTCGGCCAGACGCCGGCGGTTCTCTTCGGCCTGCACCCGCGCGGTGATTTCGCGCGACACGCTGACCACCTCGACCACCGCGCCGGTATAGGTCTCGCGGATGGCATGGCTGGCGGTCTCGAACCACAGGTAGTGACCATCCCGATGGCGCACCCGGTAGGTCATCGTGTGATAGCCGTCCACCTCCAGCGCGTCGCGGCTGCGCGCCGGCAACTGGGCCCGGTCTTCGGGGTGGAACAGCGTTTCCACGAGCTGGCCACGCAACTGCTCCGGCCAATAGCCGAGCAGCCGCCAGGCCGCTGGCGAGGCGTCGAGAAAGCGTCCATCGGGCGCGTGCCGGGAGATCAGGTCGGTGGTGTTTTCGGTGATCAGCCGATACAGACGCCGGGCGCGTGCCGCATCCCGCTCGGCCAGGACCTGTGCGGTCGCCTCTCGACAGCGCGCGAGCACCCGGTTCTGCGCGGGGTCGGGAACAAAGGTCCAGATCAGGATGCGCTGGTCGTATTCGGCCTCCACCCCTTCGATAGCCCGTTGTTGCGCCAGACAAGCGCCGACCAGCGCGGCGTGATTGACGGGCAGAAAGCGCAGCAGCTCATCCAGAGGGCGATCGGCCAGCAGCGCCAGCAGGGCAGCGTTCAGCTCGACGGGATACGCGTGCTCGTCCAGCAGCAGGCTCGGTTGCGGATCCAGGCCGAGCAACGGCGACTGACGCGCCAGGCCGCTCGCGCATGCGAGCAGGCTGAGCAACAGCTCGCGTACCCAGCTCAGCGAGCAGGGACCGACATCGCCATCGGTGGCAAGCAGCAACAACCCGGGTACGGCTTCATCCAGATCCAGCGCCAGCACGGCGCCCTGAACGATACCTGCCCGGCGCAGGCGGCCGGCAAGCCAGCAGTCCAGCCCACGGACAACGGCGAGGTCGAGCAGGCCCTCGCCGCCGAGCCGCTCATGCAGCAGGCGATCACTGGCCTGCAGCGGATCACCCAGGCCGGGAGGCAGCTGTGCGCCACTGCCCTCATGGGTGTAGATGCCGGCACCGGCCTGCCAGGTCATGTAGTACGCCTGGCGTACCCCGGCGCAGCCGCGCAGCACCCGGCACAGGGCATCGGCGCGCGCGTCGAGCGCTACCTGTTCACGCTGCAGACGCAGCCAGGTGTGAAGGCGAACGGGAGTTGTGCTCATAAGCAATCCGTCTGAAAGGTTGGCCGGGAGAAACCCCCTGGCCCGCACGGAAATAGATATAGGAGTATTACCATATTCGCCCAGCAATACTTCCATATGCCTTCCGACTGATCTATAAGATTTGCAAGCCGCCCGGGAGAAGCTCCCAGGCGATGCAGAACAAGAGCTAATAATCAGCCAAGTGGTGTCTTGCATGACCATCTACGAACAGGGCCTTGCGCCCGCCGCAGTCAACCATGTTGCCCTCAGTCCGCTCAGCTTCATCGAGCGCACCGCCAGCGTTTATCCCGATTACCCCGCCGTGATCCACGGTTCGATCCGTCGCACCTGGGCCGAAACCTACATGCGCTGCCGACGCCTGGCCTCTGCGTTGGCCGGGCGTGGTATCGGCAAGGGCGATACCGTCGCGGTGATGCTGCCCAATATCCCCTCGATGCTCGAGGCCCATTTTGCCGTGCCCATGATCGGCGCGGTGCTCAATACGCTCAATGTACGACTGGATGCCGAAGCCATTGCCTTCATGCTGCAGCATGGCGAGGCCCGGGTATTGATCGCCGACCGCGAGTTCTCCTCGGTCGTGCGCGCGGCCGTCGGGATGCTCGATCACCCGCCGCTCGTGATCGATGTGGACGACCCCGAGTACGGCGAAGGCGAGCCGGTTTCCAGCCTCGACTACGAAGCGCTGCTCGCCGAAGGCGACCCGGCGTTCGCCTGGCAGTGGCCGGAAGACGAGTGGCAGGCGATCAGCCTCAACTACACCTCCGGCACCACCGGCAACCCCAAGGGCGTGGTCTATCACCACCGCGGCGCCTATCTGAACGCGCTGGGCAACCAGATGACCTGGGCGATGGGCAACCATCCGGTGTATCTCTGGACGCTGCCGATGTTCCACTGCAACGGCTGGTGCTACCCATGGACGATTACCGCGCTGGCCGGCGTCCATGTGTTCCTGCGCCGCGTCGACCCGCAGAAGATTCTCGGGCTGATTCGCGAGCATCAGGTCACTCACCTGTGTGGCGCGCCGATCGTGCTCAATGCGCTGGTCAACATGCCCGCTTCGGCCAAAGCCGCCATCGACCACCCCGTGCACGCCATGGTCGCCGGCGCCGCGCCGCCGGCCAAGGTGATCGGCGCAGTCGAGGAAATGGGCATCAAGGTGACGCATGTCTACGGCCTGACCGAAGTCTATGGGCCGGTCACCATCTGCGCCTGGCATGCCGAATGGGACGAACGCCCTCTGGAGGAGCGCGCGGAAATCAAGGCACGCCAGGGCGTGCGCTACCCGACCCTGGAAGGGCTGATGGTGGCCGATCCCAAAACCCTGGAGCCGACCCCGCGCGACGGCCAGACCATCGGCGAGATCTTCATGCGCGGCAACACGGTGATGAAGGGTTATCTGAAGAACCCCAGTGCAACGGCCGAAGCGTTCGAAGGTGGCTGGTTCCATACCGGCGACCTGGCCGTCTGCCACCCGGACGGCTACGTGGAGATCAAGGATCGGCTCAAGGACATCATCATTTCCGGCGGGGAGAACATTTCCACCATCGAACTCGAAGGTGTGCTGTACCGCCATCCTGCCGTGCTGGAAGCTGCCGTGGTGGCTCGACCGGATGAGAAATGGGGCGAAACCCCCTGCGCCTTCATCAACCTCAAGGCCGATCACCAGGCCGTCGACGAAGACGCCATCATCAATTTCTGCCGCGAGCACCTGGCCTCGTTCAAGGTGCCACGCACCGTCATATTCGGGGCGCTGCCCAAGACCTCGACCGGCAAGATCCAGAAGTACGTCCTGCGCGAACGGGCACGCGACCTGTCGCCACCCCAGCCTGCACCTCTGCGCAATCTGGCCTGACCCCTCTTTTTTCTGCCTGGTACTGCCATCCCGTTGCAGGGATGGCGGCTGCCGGCGGCATCCGTTCACAACAACAAGAAGGCGCCACGCGGCGTCAACGGAGGCTCCATGCAACTGTACAAACGTAACGACGGCGATGAACAACCCTGCTGGAAGGCCGGACCGTTCAAGCTTCGCCTGCCCTTCGTGCACTACCGCTGGGAAACCGCGGAGATGCTCCAGGCGCTGATCATGTTCGTGGTCAGCCTGGGCATGATCCCGCTGTTGGAGAAATACCTCGGCCTGCCCTACGAGGTGGCGCTGGCCTACGTGGTGGTGTGCGGCATCGGCTTCATGCTGCCGGCGTTGCTCGGCGTGCCGCTGGTGCCGGGCTGGATCACCCCCGGCATCCCGGTGGTGCTGCTGTTTCTCGGCAACTTCGAGCCGGGGCCGGAGGCGATCCGCGCGCTGTTCGCGCTGCAGATCCTGGTCTGCGTCATCTTCTTCCTGCTCGGGGTCACGCGCCTGGGCAGCGTGATGGTGCGCATCGTGCCCAACTCGATGAAGGGCGGGATCATCATCGGCGCCGGCATCGCCGCGCTGATCGGCGAGATCGAGACCGGCGGGCGCCTGGCCAACACGCCGATCTCGTTGGTGCTGGGCAGCCTGATCTGCCTGTACCTGATGTTCTCGGTGTCGTTCCGCGGGCTTACCGAGCGGGTGCCGCTGGCGCGCAAGATCGTCAACTACGGCATGGTCCCGGGGATGATCGTGGCCATCGTCGCCGGCATCGCGGTGGGCGAGTACAGGATGCCGGACGTGCGCTTCGGCATCACCGCGCCGGCTTTCGACCAGCTCTGGCAGTACCTGCCCTTCACCGCCGGCTTCCCCGACGCCCAGGTGTTCATGCTGGCGGTGCCCACCGCGGTGATCGCCTACATCATCGCCTTCGGCGACATCATCGTCGGCCAGTCGCTGATGCAGCGCGCCGACGAGCTGCGCACCGACGAGAAGATCGAGATCAACGTCGACCGCATCCACCTGGTGTGCGCCATCCGCAACGCCCTGCATGCCTTCTTCGCGCCCTACCCGGGCCTGGCCGGCCCGCTGTGGACGGCCGTGGCGGCGACCATGGCCGAGCGCTACAAGTACGGCCGCAAGGCGATGGAGTCGATCTACAGCGGCGCCGGCACCTTCTGGATCACCGGCTTTCTCGCGCTGTTCGTCCTGCCGCTGGTGAGTTTCTTCCAGCCGGTGCTGCCGATCGCCCTGTCGCTGACGCTGATCCTCACCGGCTACATCTGCCTGATGGTCGGCTTCGAGCAGCTCAACAACAACGCCGAACGCGGTATCGCCGGCACCATGGGTGTGGTGCTGGCGGTGTACGGCGCGGGCTGGGGCCTGGCCGCTGGCGCCGTGCTGTACCTGCTGATCGAGCGCACCCACCTGCTGCGCTTCGCCTCCCCCGGGGTGCGCGCCCAGCGCCCCAGCGAAGCCGACTGACCGCCGCCCGCCCCCAAACCTCCCCGCATTGGTCCGCGTGGCCAGTGCGGGCGACTAGAAAAGCCAGTCCTGATGAACAACTACAGCAGGCCATTGCAACGAAGGCGCACATCGGCGTGGATGATGAGTCGGGGCTGGTACACAGCGTGGTAGGCACGGCAGCCAACGTGGCGGATATCACCCAGGTCGACAAACTGCTGCACGGTGACGAGAACGTCGTCTGCGCCGATGCCGGTTACACCGGCGTCGAAAAGCGCTCAGAACATGCGGGCCGCGAAGTGATCTGGCAGGTCGCGGCGCGTCGCAGCACTTACAGAAAACTCGGCAAGAACAGCCCGCTCTACAAAGCCAAGCGCAAGATTGAAAAGGCCAAGGCGCAGGTGCGGGCCAAGGTCGAGCACCCATTCCGGGTGATCAAGTGCCAGTTCGGTTACGTGAAGGTACGCTTCCGCGGCCTGGCCAAGAACACCGCGCAGCTGATGACACTGTTCGCACTGTCGAACTTGTGGATGGCGCGTCGACATTTGATCGCCACCGCAGGAGAGGTGCGCCTGTAATGCGGGAAATGGCCACCGCGAGATGCTCGCGACGGCCAAAAAAGGAGAAATGAGTGGGCTATCTGGCTGGTTTTTGATCGATTGCTCGCTTTCAAAATCGACAAGGACTGAAGTTGGCGCGAAATACCCAGCTACTTCAGACCTTCCCTAAAGAGAGGTTAACGAGGCAGTCGGGCTAACAAGCAGCTGACACTCTGGCGGCTCTCACTTGCAGACCTTCCGAATAAATATCCGTCACCAGGCGAACCTTACAGCATTGTAATTAAGTTGGTCGAACCGGGCGCGACAAGGGCATGTCGTATTTTCTGTGGTTGCTAAGACGCTGATGCGACAATTCAGCGAGTAGGCCACCGTCGAATACAACTATCGAAACCTGGAGAACGCAATGACAAATTCAATGTTCACTTCCTGCATCCAAGCTTGTTCGAACTGTGCCCTGGTGTGCGAAATGTGCGCCGCTGCTTGCCTACGCGAGGATGACGTGAAAATGATGGCTCGATGCATCGAGCTTGACCGTGACTGCGCGGACATCTGCGCGTTGGCCGCCACCCTGATGAGCCGTGAAAGTGAGTACGCAAAAGAGTTCTGCTCCCTTTGTGCAAAGATCTGCCGGGCATGTGGTGAGGAATGCGCGAAACATCAGATGGATCACTGCCAAGAGTGTGCAAAGGCGTGCATGAACTGCGCTGAGGAATGTGAGCGTATGGTTGCGTAACACCCATAACTCAATGCTCTGGCACAACCACGCTGGTGGTGCCAGAGCCGGAAAGTCAGAATCAAAGTAAGCGTTCATTCCACGACGTACTGGACTTACTTTACGTCCCGAAGGGGCCTTAGCAATTCCGGTGAGACCTTGTACTGTTTCGTGCCGTTCTCGGCCAGGACGATCACGCTCTTGCGGTTGATCTTGGTGACGATCCCCATAGTCAAGCCAGTTCGGCTTTCGAAGGTCACCTTCAGCCCCACGTGCAGCCGA
Source organism: Stutzerimonas tianxiuensis (assembly GCF_053470365.1). NCBI lineage: Bacteria > Pseudomonadati > Pseudomonadota > Gammaproteobacteria > Pseudomonadales > Pseudomonadaceae > Stutzerimonas > Stutzerimonas tianxiuensis. The sequence goes on from NZ_JBPVWS010000016.1 coordinate 84,677, forward strand.
CTCAGCGCCTGCAGGTTTTCTTGATCTTGCAGTTCATCAATGCGCCGGCAGATCATTCGGTTCAGCTCCAATAGCTGATCGATGCTCATGTCTTCAATGCGCATGGAGGGTGCCCTTTGGCTGTGCGGTCTGTCGATCAGAATGGCGCGGATCGATCAGCGAGCGTAACGGATTATCGGCGAACCGGGTCTTCCAGAGCCGAGGCGTCAGGTCAGCGACCTTGCTGGCCGGGTGCTGACTGATGCGCTGCAGCACGTCCACCAGATAGGTGTACGGGTTGATGTCGTGCAGTTTGCACGTAGTGATCAGGCTCTGGATGATGCCCACGTGTTCCGCGCCGAGTTCAGTCCAGCAGAACAGCCAGTTCTTGCGTCCCATGGGAATGGGGCGCAGGGCCCGTTCCAGGTGGTTGGTGTCTGGCTGGACGTCTGGGTCTTCCAGGAAGACGGTCAGGCTGGCTTCACGGCTGAGCACGTAGTTCAGTGCTTTGGTCAATAAATCACTGGGCAGCAGACCGCCCTGTGCCAGTTGATCCCGGCACCATTGGAAGAAGTCGCTGACCACCGGCTTTGAGTGGAGCAGCCGGTACTGGCGTTTCTTTTCGCCGGTCAGTTGCTGGACGCGGATCTCTTCTTCGTTGGTGTATAGCTTGGCAATCTGCTGAAGGGCTTCGGTGGCAGTTATCGGGTGGTCCTTCTGCGCCTCAATGAAGTAACGACGACTGTGCACCCAGCACTGCGCGTGGATGATGTTCTGCTGTGCGGCGGCATAGCGGGCATAAGCAGCATAGCCGTCACTGATCAGAGTTCCGCTGAACTGTTCGTTCAGTACCTGCTCGATATGGGCTCGGCCTCGACTGTTCGAGTAAGTGAACACCACTTCATCGGCATCGCCGTATAACGGCCAGAACCAGCCGGATTTCATCTTGCCTTTTTGTGGGCCTGCCCGACCCTGGTGGCCAGCTTTAATCGGCGTCTCATCCATCGCCAACACCCGGCTGCGCAGAACATTGTCGGTCTGGGCATCCACGATCGGCCGCAGCAGATCAATAGATCGCTTGATCAGATTGGTGAGGGTGCTGCGGCTGAGGGTAATACCCGCTTGCTGGATGCGTTGGTGTTGGCGATACAGCGGTAGGTGAAACTGGAACTTGTCGACCATCAGACCCGCCAACAAGCTGACGTCGGCCAGGCTGTTGTCCAGTACGTTGGACGGGGCCGGCGTGGTCACGGGCTTGTCGCTGCCCTTGCGCCGAAATACGGGGCGTTCCACTTGCAACACCACGTAACTGGACGTCCGCTGGGCCAGCCGATAGGTCGTTTTGGTGCCAAGGATGTCGTACTGGTCGGCGTCGGGGCCGCTTAGCTCCGGCGGCAGGTGTTCAACAACTTCCACTGGCACGTCCGCTGTAAAACGCAGACCCGTATCGTTCAGGCAGTCGTCGTCCCGCTGTTTCTTTCCGGTGCCTCGCTGATAAGCCCGAACCGGGCGTTTCTCCGCATCGAGAGGCTTCTCCGGGCTAGCCGCATCATTCGATTGGAACAGGCCGCCCTGCTCCGGGAGGTCATACACCTGCTTCTCGGACTTGGGGCCGAACAGCTGCTTCTTGAACCAGTCCAACTGCCGCTGCATGACCTGTAGCTGCTCACGCAACAGGGCATTCTCCTCGGCCAGTACCGAGTAGGAAGGGGCGTTGGAATAGGACGCGGAAGCCATTGAATTCATGGCCGATATTATACCGGAACACAACCCGCTACGTGCCCCGAAAACGCTTGAACTGACGGTACTTTTGCACCTCGATACCGTCAATCAGCAACTGGAGATCAGTCAGGTTTAAGGGGCGCTGTCCCGAAGAAGACGGCCGTACCCGGAACTGCCCCTGCTCCAGTCGCTTGGCCCACAGGCAGTAGCCCGTGGGCGTGAAATACAACATCTTCATTTGGGTCTTGCGACGGTTAACGAAGACAAAATACTGCCCGCTGAGCGGATCTTGCTTGAGTTGATTGCGGACCAGAGCGCTCAGCCCCCGGAAGGATTTGCGCATATCCGTGGGCTCGGTGCACAGCCAGATCCGGGCCTGGCTATCCAGACCGATCATCTGATCTGGCTCAGCCTTAGCTCAACACCATTACCCAGGCTCAGCACGATATTCCAGCCGCTTCCGGGAGAGGCCGAGTCATCCATCAGCGATGACAGATCCAGGAAGCTGGCATAACCAGAATCCGCAGCCTCACCGACCGGCTGACTCAACAGGCGCTTGCGCCAACTACAGAAGCTGGCATAACCGAGTTTGTGCTCCTTGCAGAACTGCGTGGCCGACAGGCCGCTGTCACGCTGCTGACCGATTAGGACTTGCCACTGTTCTGCGGTGCGGTGTTTTCTCATGGAAATAACCTCGCGTTGTTGAATGCGAGGTCACTCTAGGGCGGAAGTCAGCGGGATGGCAGGATGTCTTGGAATGAACGCTTACGTTCGAACGGCTACGCGATCATCTCCAGGGCACCGCATTGGCGCGCATGAGCATCCATAACCTGCGCTTGAAACTGCTCAAGATCGGTGCGGTGATCATTCGCAACAGCCGGCGCATCCGCGTGCTGATCAGCGAGGCCTATCCGCATCAGGAACTCTTTGCGGGGCTGGTTGCCCGCCTCAAGCCGACCTGAACAGGCGGGCGCCCCCGGCCCGGCTCAATGGGGGAAAGGGGGCAGTGCGCCCCATACGCGGGAATTGAATAAAAAACGATCAATTTTTAGCGGTGGAAGGCAGGTTGTTGATACACCGAGGCTTCACCGGCCACGCCTGCCGGCCTCATGAGAAATCCGGGCTAGGTCGACTCGATGAACGTAATTATAGTAACAGTATGGCTTGTCGTAGCGTATGCACATTGGCCGTCCCTGACCAACACATTAAATTATCCATGCTGAACTTTTTAGGCTGTTCTCTGATCACGCTGGGCAACCGACGGGAGACTTGTGTATGGAAACCATGTTACGTTTAGCTTGAACTTGGGGTTGGGGGAGCAACGGAACAGAAAGTGCACTTAAGCTCAGTCGCTGCCCCGCAAACCCTTGCAACGTCTGGATAGTTTCGAAAAACGACCGTTTTATGAAACCGTTTCCGCTATCGCGAGGAAAGGTCACCAACACCCGAAAATCAGTGCAATAAACCTTTCTCACGAATCAAAGTTCGTTAATTCGCAGTCGCTGACGAGTAAAACGAACTCTAATTCGGCTTACGTTGGTTTTCAGTTCCATTGCTCCCCAACCCCCGGTATCGCGCCCGCTGCCGCTTCGCCCGCGTACTGGCGCACGCTTGCCAACCGGCTCGCTGCGCGCCTGCCGCTGCCCGAATACAGCGCCGAGCGGCACGCCGCCTGGCTGGCCGGGAGGGCGCTGCCATGACCGCCGTTTTCACTTCCGGCACCGGGCCGCGTCCTCGCTCGCCCCGCGCACATTTGCGCGCTCGCCTCGTACTGGCGGGCCTTTCCGCCTGCGGCCTCGCTGCGCTGGCCTGGGCGTCCTTCGTGCATCCGCTGCCGCGCCTGACCTACAACCCGTCCGATAGCGTGGCTGTCGGCTGGTATCGCGTCGATCCGCTCGACCATCGCGCCAGCTCACCGCCACGTCCGCTGTCCGTGGGCAGCATCGTGCTGGTGCCGCTGCCCGCCGAGGCTGCCGCCCTCGCTGCGCAGCGCGGCTACCTGCCGACGCGCATCCCGCTGCTCAAGCGCGTGGGCGCGGTCGCACCGCAGGAGGTTTGCATCATTGGGGGCAGCGTCCGCATCGACGGCGTGCCTTCGGCCGCCGTGCTATCTGCCGACCGCTGGGGCCGGCCGCTGCCATCCTGGCAGCAGTGCCGCCGCCTTCGGCCCGGCGAGCTGTTTCTGCTCAGTGTCACCAATCCGGCGTCGTTCGACAGCCGCTACTTCGGACCGGTCAGTGCAGCGGCCGTGATCGGCGTTGCGCATCCGGTCTGGCTGGAGTCGCGCCCATGATGGCCGCCGACTCGCTGCACGTTGCCTTGCATCTCGTCGTGCCATCGAGCATGTCGTGCTGCTGTCCGTCGCCGTGTCGTCGCGCGTGCAGTGCGAGCGCATCCGCGCCGCACTTCGCGCTGCCTTCGGCGCAGCAATCCAACGTGCAGGCGTCTTGCCTCGAACGCGCCCGGCCTGTGGCCGTGTTCGCGTTCGCCGGCGCGCTGGCTGCTCGTGCAGCAGCGCCACCGGGCCGCCGCTGCCCGGAGCGCCAGCGAGGGGCAAAGGCGGAAGGCAAGATTGAAGGGCGCGGCACCACGGCGCGCGCAAAGCCAGTCTGCACGTGGGTTGGGGGCGGCACTCGCCACAAGGTGGCTTCGTGCCGCCAGCAGCCCCAAGGCCTTGCGGGCATTGGGAATACCGTGTGCCGCATGCGCTCGGGCGCGATGGGCTTGGTGGGGACTGCATCATGAGCCAGCGCGGAAATCCCGGTGACGATGACCGTTTTCGCGTGCGGCCCAGCAAGCCCAGGCAGCGCGGCGACACCTTCATTGCCCAGGTGCTGCGCCAGACGAGCAAGGCCGCTGGCGTCTCTGGCCGGGGGCGCAAGACCACCGGCAAGCCCCCCGGTTCGCGCCTGGGGCGCGGTCATGTCGCAGCCCGCTTCACGGGCCAGTCGTTGACGGCGCTTTCTCGCCGGGCCACGGTCAAGGTGCGGCTGGTGTATTTGCAGCAGGCCAGCGGCCGCTCCACCGTGCAGCACCTGCGCTACATCGAGCGCGAAGGCGTGGACCGCCAGGGTGGACAGGGCCGTGCCTATGGCGCCATCACCGACGAGGCGGACACGGCCGCCTTCGAGGAGCGTGGCAAGGGCGACCGCCACCAGTTCCGCTTCATCGTCTCGCCCGAGGATGCGGAGCAGCTCGAAGACCTGCGCACCTACACCCGGCACCTGATGCAGCGCATGGAGGCCGACCTGGGCACCCGCCTGGATTGGGTGGCGGTCGATCACTGGAATACCGACAACCCGCACACCCATGTCGTGCTGTGCGGCAAGGACGACACTGGCAAGGATCTCATCATTTCGCAGGAGTACATCACCCGCGGCATGCGCGAGCGGGCGATGGAACTGGCCACCGAATGGCTGGGGCCGCGCACCGAGCTGGAGATCCAGCGCACCCTAGCCCGCGAAGTGGAACAGGAGCGGTGGACGAGCCTGGATCGCACCCTCCAGCGCGAGGCGGTGGACGGCCTGGTGAAGGTCGAGCGCTTCAACGAACCCAAACTGCAACGCCAGCGTCTGCTGCTGGTCGGGCGCTTGCAGCGGCTTCAACGCATGGGGCTTGCCACGCAGACCCAGCCCGGCACTTGGGCCGTGCATGCCGATGCCGAGAAAACCTTGCGGGCCATGGGAGAACGTGGCGACATCATCCGCACCATGCAGCGCGCGATGGGCGGCAAGCAGCGTGACCTGGCCGTGTTCCAACCGGGCGAGGATGGACACTCCATCATCGGCCGCGTGGCGGGCAAAGGACTGGCCGACGAACTGTACGACCGGGGCTATCTGGTGGTCGATGGCATCGACGGCAAGGCCCACTATGTGGCGCTGCCGCCCAGGACGGAACTGGAGCAGTACCCCATGAGCGCAGTGGTCGAGGTGAAAGGCTCCGCCGAGGTGCGCGCAGCGGACAAGACCATCACCGCGCTGGCGACCAATGGGCTGTACCGCACCGACCATCACTTGGCCATTGCACAAGGCCAGGCCAAGGATGGCCGCGACCCGCATGAAGTGGTTGCGGCCCATGTCCGCCGCCTTGAAGCCCTGCGCCGAGCGGGCATCGTGGAGCGCGTCGCTGAGGGACTATGGAAGGTGCCCGGTGACTTGCCTGAGCGTGGCCGCCAGTACGACGCGCAGCGCCTGGGCGGCGTGGCCGTGGAGCTGAAATCGCACCTGCCCATCGAGCGGCAGGCCCGCGTGATCGGTGCCACCTGGCTGGATCAGCAGTTGATCGGCGGCGGCTCCGGTCTGGGTGACCTGGGCTTTGGCGGCGAGGCCAAGCAGGCGCTACAGCAGCGCGCCGATTTCCTGGCCGAACAGGGACTGGCCGAGCGGCGCGGCCAGCGCGTGATCCTGGCGCGCAATCTGCTGGGCGCGTTGCGCAATCGGGAAGTGGCGCAGGCCGCGAAGGACATTGCCGCTGATACGGGCTTGGAGCATCGTCCGGTAGCTGAGGGGCAGCGCGTGGCGGGTATCTACCGCCGCAGCCTCATGCTGGCCAGCGGGCGCTACGCGATGCTGGATGACGGTATGGGGTTCAGCCTGGTGCCGTGGAAGCCGGTCATCGAACAACGACTCGGCATGCTGATTTCTGCACAGATACATGGTGGCACTGTATCCTGGCAAATCCGACGCCAGTTGGGTTTATCCATTACCTGACGCCAACGGCAATTGAACTCCACCAACTGGATGCGTCTACAACCGATCAGCGTCCGGTAAACTGAGGCACTCGCTTTGCGACGAACGCGTGGACCGCTTCCAGCGAATCCGTGGTTTTCGAGGCCCGATTCATTTCGGCCGCCTCTAACCTCAATGAGGTCACCAGACCGCTCTCGAAGGCAGCAAGTTGCAGGCGCTTGGCGCCCGCATAACCATGCGTAGGACCGGTCGAGAATTGCACCGTCATGCGCTGCGCTTCGTCCAGCAGGCTCTCGCCCGGAACTACTTTCTCGACCAATCCCCAGGCCAAGGCTTCATCCGAACCGACCACGCGGTTGGTCAGGATCATGTCGCGTGCGCGTCGTCCGCCCACTGCGCGCGGCAGGAGCCAGCTGATGCCGAAATCCCCCGCGTATCCAAGGCCGGTGTGGGCCGCCACGAATTTCGTCCCACTTGCGGCAATCAGGTAGTCAGAGGCCAATGCTAGTCCGAGGCCGCCTCCAGCGACCGCGCCTTGTACGGCGCAGACCACCGGGAATGGCAGGCTGGCGAATTGAGGAATCATGCGTTCGACCACCCTCAATTCGTCATCGACCAAGGTAGACAACGCTTCGCCTGCTGCCGCCATTTCGTCGTTGTCGCCGCCGCAACTGAACATCCGGCCCTCGCCGCGCAGCAGCAAAGCGCGAATCGAGCCGTCACGTTCGACGTCTGCAATGACGCCAGCTAGCACGTTGACGACAGACGTGCTCAGCGCATTCTTTTTCTGAGGCGCATTGAGTGTGATGGTCGCAACAGCACCATGCTTTTCGAGAATGACAGAATTTTCGGACATGACGCTTCCTGATGGGCCAAGATTTCAGGCGTCAGCGCGGCGCCATGCGAATAGCGCCATCCACCCGAATGGACTCGGCGTTCATGTAGCCGCAGGTGACGAGAAACTCGACGGCCTGCGCGAATTCATCGGGATCGCCCAAACGCTTGGGAAAGGGCACGCTGGCCGCCAGCGCCTGCTTGACGTTGTCCGGCAGGCCCAGCAGCAATGGTGTTCCGAAGATCCCCGGCATGATGGTGTTGACCCGGATCCCTTCGTCCATCATGTCGCGCGCAATCGGCAAGGCCATGCCCACGATGGCAGCCTTACTGGCAGCATAGCTGGCCTGGCCAACCTGGCCATCCTGTGCGGCGGCCGACGCAGTGTTGACGATGGCGCCGCGGTCGCCATCGGCCAGCGGCGCGAGCGTCAACATGCCCGCGGCTGACTTGGCGATGCAGCGGAAGGTGCCCACTAGGTTGATCTGAATGATGCGATTGAAACGATCTGTTGGGCATGGGCGGATTTCGCCGGTTTTCTTGTCGCGGCTGACCGTCTTGACGGCATCGGCGGTACCGGCGCAGTTGACCAGAATGCGCTCCTGTCCAATGGCGGCGCGGGCCTTGGCGAAGGCTGCGTCCACCTGCTCCTCGGACGTCACGTCCACATTGCAGTAAACGCCTCCAAGCTCGCAGGCCAACGCCTGGCCAACGGCTTCGTTCATGTCGAAGATGGCGACCTTGACGCCATGGCTGGCCAGACGCCGGGCCGTGGCAGCCCCCAGGCCGGAAGCACCGCCAGTGATGACGGCAGAGATGTCGGAATTGAGTTGCATGGTTTTCCTCGATGGGTGACAGACAGGTGTTATTGGCCGATGAAGTTGGGTGCGCGCTTGTTCAGAAATGCCTCCTGCCCTTCACGGTTGTCCGCCGAGCGCATGGCGACGAGGAAGTTGCGCTTCTCATGCTCCAGACCCTGCGCGAGCGGCGTTTCAAAGCTGGACAGGGCTGCATCCTTCGCCAGCGCCACGGCCAGCGGCGAATTGGCCGCAATCCGGCTGGCCATGGCCAATGCTGTCGGCAGGGCCTGGCCGTCAGCCGTCACTTCGGCAACGATGCCTGCATCGCAGGCCTTGCGGGCGTCGATCAAATCGCCGGTCAGCAACAGGGCCATGGCCTTGGATTTGCCGATGGCGCGGATCAGGCGCTGCGTGCCTCCGGCACCGGGAATGGCGCCCAGCTTAACTTCCGGCACGCCAAACTTGGCGGACTCGCCAGCGATCGCGATGTCGCAGGCCAGCGCCAGTTCCGTGCCGCCGCCCAGCGCGAGCTTTTCCACCGCTGCGATGACGGGCTTGGGGAAGCGCTCCAGTTCCGACCAGAAGTGGCCGCCTGCCGCCGCACGGTCGCCCAGCAGCGGCTCGGCGCGCAGCGCGTCGAACGCGGTGATGTCGGCCCCGGCGCAGAACACGCCCTCGGCGCCGGTGATGATGACCGCGCGCACGGTATCGTCGTCGCGCAGTTGCACAAGCTGCGCACGCAGGCCATCGAATACCGCGCGGTTCAAGCTGTTCTTCGCGCGCGGGCGGTTGATGGTCAAGGTGGCGATGGCGCCATCGCGGCTGACGAGCACTTCGCTGGCTTCGCTCATGGTGGCCCCGCTCATCCAAGCCGCTCGATGATGGTGGTGTTGGCCGTGCCCGAGGCCTCGCAAATCGTCTGCAGGCCATAGCGGCCGCCCCGGCGCTCCAGCTCGCACAGCAGGTCAGTGAGCATGCGCGCGCCGGTAGAGCCCAGCGGATGGCCGATGGCTATCGAGCCGCCGTTGACGTTGAGGCGGTCGTCCAGGATGCCGAACTCCTGCTGAAACATCAGCGGCACGCCGCCGAAGGCCTCGTTGACTTCGAACAGATCGATATCGTCGAGGGTCAGACCCGATTCCTTCAGTGCCTTGCGGGTGGCGTCGAGCACAGCGGTGAACTGGATCACCGGGTCGGCGGCGGCCACGGCGGTGCTGACGAAGCGTGCACGCGGCTTCAAGCCGTGCTGCTTGGCATAGGCGCGGCTGGCGATCAGCAGCGCGGCGGCGCCATCGCTGATCTGCGACGAGTTGGCGGCCGTGGTGGCGCCGTCGGCGGCGAACACGGCTTTCAGCGTGGCCATCTTCTCGGGGTTGGGGTCGGCGCGCATGCCCTCGTCGGCGGTGACGAGTGGGCTGTCCGGGTCGGCCGGGTCCTCGTTCAGCCGCACCAGTTGATCTTGGACGCGGCCAGCCTGCGAAGCCTCGATGGCGCGCTGATGGCTGCGCACGGCGAAGGCGTCCAGGGCCTCGCGCGTGAGGCCGAAGCGCTTGTTCATCAACTCTGACGAAGCGCCTTGCGGCAGCAGCGGGTTGTCCTGGTAGCGCGCAAGTTCGCGCGGGCTGTATTGCGTGCCGAGCGGCGCGCCTGGCTTGAACGACGGCGGCATGGGGGCCTGCGACATCGACTCAACCCCGGCACCAATGACCAGTTGGTAAGCGCCCGCCTGGATGCCATGCACGGCAAAGCTCACCGCCTGCTGACCGGAGCCGCATTGCCGGTCAACCGTCACCGCCGGGACGGATTCGGGCAGCCCCGCCGCCAGCACGGCATGCCGGCCCAGATTGCCGTGCTGTTGCTCCCATTGCAGCACGCAGCCGACGATCACATCGTCCAAATCGGCGGGGTTGATGCCGGAGCGCTCGACCAGCTGACGCAGCGTCTCGCCCAACAGATCGACGGGGTGCCATTTCTGCAGGCGCCCGCCGCGCTTGCCCACGGGTGTACGCAACGCACCGACTATGACGGGTTCATGGTTATTCATGTTCTTCTCCTGGTGCAAAAAGGTTGGCTCACTCAGCGTAGCGGCCCGCATGCTCGATGCGGATGCGCTTCTTGTCGAGCTTGCCGACGCTGGTCTTGGGGATGGCTTCGACAAACAGAATCTGGTCTGGCAACTGCCACTTGGCGAAGGCGCTGGTTAGGTGTTCCTGCAATTGCTCCTGGGTCGCCTGCTGGCCCGGCCTCAGCACCACCAGGGCCAGCGGCCGTTCCTGCCACTTCGCATGGGGAATGCCGACCACCGCGGCGTCGCGTACGGCCGGATGGCCCATGAGCAGGTTCTCCATGTCAATGGATGAGATCCATTCACCGCCGCTCTTGATCACGTCCTTGATGCGGTCGGTAACCTTGAGGTAGCCGTTCTCGTCCACCGTGCCGACATCGCCCGAGCGCCACCAGCCGCCCTCCAGGAAGCGGTCGCCTGAATCCGGCATGTCGTGATAGCTGGTCGTGATCCAGGGGCCGCGCAGGCAGATCTCGCCAGCCGACTGTCCGTCGTGCGGGAGGTCCTGGTCGTCTGCATCGAGAATGCGGATGTCCACCCCGGTAAGGATCAGGCCCTGCTTGCGCTTGAGGTTCCACTGCTCGTCCTGGGTCAGGCGCTTCTTGAGCGTGGACTTGAGGCGGTTGACCGCCACCAGCGTCGTGGCTTCGGTGGCGCCGTAGCCGTGCACCACCTCGGCACCCGTCAGTTCGTAAAAGCCGATCATCATCGACAGAGGTGGCTCGGTGGCGCCGGACAGCATGCGCATGCGGCTGAAGTCCGGCTTGACCGGCAACGTCTCGATGTACTGCAGCATAGGCTGGAAGATGGCCGGTGCGCCGTTGGTGATGGTCACGCCCTCGGCGATCATGGTGTCGACCAATGGCTTGGTGTCCTCGGCGGCGTAGCGGCCCGGCAGCACGATCTTGTCGCCCAGCAGCGTGGCCGCCTGCGGCAGGCCCCAGCACTGCCCGTGGAACATGGGCGTGATGAGCATGACGCAGTCGTCCAGCGTCATGCCCATGTTGGTGGCCATGCCCGTGGAATGCAGGTAGATTCCGCGGTGCGAGTAGTACACGCCCTTGGGCTTGCCCGTGGTGCCGGTGGTGTAGCAGGCGCTGTAAGCCGAGGTTTCGTCGATCTCGGGCCAGTCGATCTTGGCGTCGGCGGCGGCCAGCAGGTCTTCGTAGTGCAGCAGCGGCGCCAGCGTGGTCTTGACCTGGTCCAGCGGCTTTTCGGTCATAACGATCCAGCCCTTGATCTGGGGCGAGTTCGCTGCGACGGATTCGGCAATAGGCAGCAATGATTCGTCCACGCAAACGTAGGACACGTCGCTATGGCCGACAACGTAGCCCAGGTCCTCGGGGCCCAGGCGCAGGTTCATCTGCAGCATGACCGCGCCCAGGCCGGGGATGGACCAGTACAGCTCGAAGTGGCGCCGGCTGTTCCAGTCCAGGACGCCGACCCGGTCGCCCGGCTCGACGCCGAGCGCGCGCAGCGCATTGGCGCTGCGGCAGACGCGTGCGTAGCAGTCGGCATAGGTGTAGCGGTCCCAGCCGCCGCCGGGTGTGCGATACACGATCTCCTGATCCCCATGGGTGCGTGCAGCGTGGCGGATCAGCGTCGTGGTGTTCAGTTGGCGCTCGTTGCCCGTGGTGGACGGGCAGCCGCGGACAGGCTTGGTGGGCTGGACGGTTCCGGTCATGTGCTTGTCTCCTAGGTAGTTGTGTCGAGTGCCTGGAACCGTGGGGCCGGGGCCGCTTCGATGGCGCCGGAGGGGGTGATCTGGTAGATGCCCCGTGCCGCGTTATGCGGATGCTGCACCGACTCGGCGAGGCTGAGCACGGGTGCAAAGCAAGCGTCGCTGCCTTCGAGCAGCGCGCACCAGTGCGCTCGGGGCTGGCTGCGGATGAGGGCTGCGATGCGCTCTTTCAGCGCCGGCCACGTTGCCGTGTCGTACTGGTCGGCAGGCTCCACGTCCGCCAGGCCCAGCTTCGACAGCAGCAAGGCGTAGAAAGGCGGCTCGATCGCGCCGAGGCTGATGAAGCCGCCGTCGGCGCAGGCGTACACGTCATAAAACGGCGAATCGTGAAACGGACTCGGCTGCGCGCCATCGATCTGCCCATTGGCGCGAATCCAGTGCACCAGGGTGCCCAGCATTGCCACGATGTCAACGATGGCGGCGTCCACGACCCGGCCGCGGCCGGTGGCGCGCGCATCGACCAGCGCGCAGGCGACGCCGAAAGCCATGCCCAGCGCCCCGGCCGCGTCCCCGAGTACCGTGGGCGGAACGATGGGCGCTTGCCCTTTGTGTGCCGACAGCGACAGCAGGCCGGTCAGCGCGACGTAGTTCATGTCGTGTCCGGCGGCCTGGGCGAGCGGGCCGTCCTGGCCCCAGCCCGTCATGCGGCCGTAGACCAGCCTGGGGTTGCGCGCCGCACACTCGGCGGGGCCGAAGCCCAACCGTTCCATCACACCGGGGCGAAAGCCTTCGATCAAGGCGTCTGCCTGAGCGATCAGGTCCAGGGCACGCGCCTTGCCTTCGGGCGACTTCAGGTCGATGACCTCGACCGTCTTGCCGCGGCGCAGCGGGTTCTCCACCGCCCCGCCCAGCCGCCGCGCCGCAGCGGCCTGCTCGGCGCGTGTCAGCGTAATCACCTCGGCGCCCATGTCAGCTAGCATCCTGGCGGCCAGCGGGCCTGGCCCTATGCCCTCGAACTCCACCACGCGGACGCCGTGCAGCGGCATCTGCAGCGTATGCAACGTGTGCGACATGTTCACAGCTTCCTCGAAACCAGGTCTTTCAGGACCTCGTTGGCGCCGCCATAGATCTTCTGCACTCGCGAAGCGGCATACATCCGCGCGATCGGGTACTCGGCCATGTAGCCGTAGCCGCCGAACAATTGGAGGCATTCGTCCACCACGCGGCACTGCTGCTCGGTGCACCACCACTTGGCCATATAGGCGGCCTCGTTATCCAGCGTGCCGTCCAACAGGCGCTGGGTGCAGTCGTTGACGAAGCTGCGCACCACATGCGCGATAGTGGCCACCTCGGCCAATTTCTGGCGCGTGAGCTGCATGTCGAAGAGGGGCGCGCCGAAGGCCTTGCGCTGCTTCGTGTACTCCACCGTGACGGCCAGCGCCTGCTCGATAGTGGCGGCCGCCGGCACGGCAATGAGCATGCGTTCGTAGGGCAACGCGCCCATCAACTGCCCGAAGCCCTGACCTTCGACCTCGCCCAGCAGTTGGTCGGCCGGCACGCGCACGCCGTCGAAGAACAACTCCGCCGTGTCCGAGGCCTGCATGCCGATCTTCTCCAGTAGTCGGCCAACGCTAAAGCCGGGCAGATTCTCGGTTTCCAGCACGAACAGCGACACGCCCTTGCTGCCTGCACCGCTGGTGCGCGCCGCGACGATCAGCAGGTTGCCAGTGAAGCCGTTGGTGATGAAGGTTTTGGCGCCGTCGATCACGTAGTGGTCGCCGTCGCGGCGGGCCCGGGTGGAAATGGCCTTTAGATCCGAGCCGCAACCCGGCTCGGTCATCGCGATGGCGGCCAGCATCTCGCCGTTCGTCACCTTGGGCAGCCAGCGCTGCTTTTGCGCTTCCGTGCCGAAGTCCAGGATGTAGTGCGAAGCGATGGTGTGCACCGCGATATTGACTGGCATCTCGGCCTTGGCTAGCTCGTCCTGCACCACCAACTGGTAGGCAAGGCTGGCGCCGGCGCCTCCATAGGTCTCGGGCATCTCGGGCAGCAGAAAGCTCATCTCGCCGAATGGACGCCAGACCTCGCGCGGGATGTAGCCCTGACGGCGCCATTCATCGAGCCGGGGCGTGAATTCGGCGGCAACGTAGCGGCGCACCTGCTCGCGAAATGCGTCGATCTCGCCGTCCATCCAGGCGTGGCGATAAAGCTGTGGCAACATGAGAGCGTCTCCTTATATGTTGGCTTCTGTCCCCGCATCGGACGTTCCGCGCAGTGCCACTGCCGAAATGTTTTGGGGATGACACAATCGTAGTAATTGGCCCCTGCAAGGGCGATGGCGGATTACCTCAATCAACTGACAATTAACTTCTTTCGGCCTATGCGACCGGCGTTGGCCCCTTAGAATCACACGCCATGCTGGAACCCGTCTTAACCGCTCCCATCTTTGCCGTGCATGGCCTGCTGGACGGTGCGCGCGGCAAGGGGCTGGCCACGCCAGAATGGCTGGTAGGTGTGCTGGGGCGCGCGGGCATCAGTGAATCGCTGCTGGAGTTGGAGGAGTCGCGCGTGACCGTGGAGCAGTTCAACGCGCTGTTCATCGCCGTCAAGGACAGCCTGAACGACGAGTGCCTGGGCTACCTGCATGGGCGGCCGATGCGCCCGGGCAGCTTCGCACTGATGGTGCGCAGTGCGTTCACTGCCCACTCATTGTCGTTCGCCCTGCGCCGCCTGGGTGAATCCTTTGCTTTGCTGCAGGACGATGTGGCGCTAGTCCCCGTGACTGAGGGCAGGCTGACGGGTGTCGCGCTCGATATGCGTGGCGGCCCGGGCGCGCATGCCGACTTCCTGCACGCACATCTGCTGCGCGTGTTCTGGCGACTGCTGGTATGGCTGCACGGCGGCCGACTGGTGCCGCAGCGCTTCGACTTCAACTTTGCGCCGCCACCTCACGCGCAGAACTACCAACGCATCTTTTCCGGCACGTTGTGCTTTGGGCAGCCGCGCACGGCCGCCTGGTTCGACGCCGATGCCTTCAAACAGCCGGTGCGGCGCGATCGGGACGCGCTGCAGTCCTTCCTGCGCGCCACGCCAGGCAACGTGGTGGGGCCGTACCTGAACGAGCGCAGCGCCAGCGCGCGGGTCCGCATGGTGCTGCAGCGGGCCAGTCCCGAATGGCCTGATCTGGCCATCACTGCGCAGCGCCTGCACATGTCGGTGAGTGCGTTGCAGAGGCACTTGGCCTCCGAGGGCACTTCTTTCCAGGCGCTAAAGGACCAACTGCGGCGCGACATGGCGATCGTACGCCTGACCAGCAGCGAAGCCTCGCTCGCCGCCATCGCCGCTGACCTGGGCTTCACCGACAGCACCGCCTTCCAACGCGCCTTCAAGGTCTGGACCGGCAGCGCGCCGGGAGCCTACCGTGCCCGCTCGCGCACCAAGCAGTACCTTACATAGAGGTATCCGACCAATTTCAGCTTGGCCGCCGAGGAGATCGGCGCCTTCATGGCTACCGGGGCCGTGGCCTGCTTCGGGCGAGGCTCTTGTGCGCTCAAGAGACTGTTGACCGCCGTTGGGGGTTGCACCGACGGCAGCGCAGTGACTGGCTGCGCCAGGACGCAGACGTTTTCCGTCAGCCTATCGAGGTCATTCGTCATTGTCACTTGTCAGTGCTGACCTTAAGCTAAAAATGAACTCGCACAGCATAAGAGTGATGGCTGTGCACCATTGAAGCGGCATTGCCAGAATGTAAACCAAGCATCATGACCGACGCAGCCCCGGCACTCTCGTATCCGTTCTCTCATCTCCCGCTGCCTGGTCAAGCCATTGAAATCAAGCCAGGTGTGCTGTGGCTACGCATGCCGCTGCCGTTTTCCCTGGATCACATCAACCTCTGGGTATTGAGCGATGGTTCTGGTTGGGCGGTCGTGGACACCGGAATTCGTAGCGTGGACGTAATGAACGCATGGTTCGCCTTGTTCGCTCCTCAGGGGCCGCTAGCAGGCCGTCCTGTCTCCCGTGTAATGGCGACGCACATGCACCCGGATCACGTGGGCATGGCGGGATGGTTGACACGTCGCTTCGAATGCGCGCTGTGGATGACACGAGACGAGTATTTAAGCTGTCGGGTGATGCTTGCCGATTCAGGGCGGGAAGCGCCAGTCGATGGTGTTCGCTTCTACCGGAGAGCCGGATGGAGCGACACCGAGGTCGATGAGTATCGCACTCGGTTTGGTGACTTCGGCAAAATGATTCATCCTTTGCCTGACAGCTTTGTACGGCTCACGGATGGTCAGATGTTGCGGATCGGGAATCAGGAATGGGAGGTCATTGTTGGCACAGGACATTCTCCCGAGCACGCGTGCTTTTACTCGCGCGAACTGGATTTGCTGATATCGGGAGATCAGGTTCTTCCCAGGATCAGTTCCAATACCTCCGTGTACGCCACCGAGCCGCATGCTAATCCTTTGCAGGGCTGGCTCGACTCCATCGACCGATTGCTGCAACGCGTACCTGGGAGCGTCTTGGTTCTGCCTGCCCACAACGAACCTTTCTATGGCCTGCACCTACGGTTGGAGCAACTACGTGCGAGCGCCGTGAAAGGCACAGACCGTGTCAGGCAACAACTTGCGCAGCCTTTAAGGGTCATCGACCTAGTTCGCGTCTTGTACCGTTCGTCCACTGTTGCGGAGCAAATGCACCTCAACCTCGCGACCGGAGAGACACTCGCCCACCTGAACTATCTCGACCAGCGTGGGGAAATCGTGTCTGCAGAGGATGAAGACGGCGCCATGCGCTATCGGCTCGCCTGATGCGCTAATTTGCCCTCAAGGATGTAGAAGCAACCCAATCAAGCCCAGTCATTGACTGGGTTCTTTGTGGGGGGGTGTTTCGAGAGCAATGGGTATTTGCACCAGCGCGCCGTGTATGGCCTTCGGTCCTTTGAACACCTTGTTTGCGAACTGAATCGCACCGGGTTTGGTGGAGGCTAGTTTGTTGAAGTGCAGGCGTTAGCCTGCACGGTATTGGCAACTTGCCTCCAGTAGTTTGCCTCAGCTTCCGCTGGCGGTATATGTCCTATAGATTCCAGCAGCCTGTCATGGTTGAACCAGTGCACCCATTGCAGCGTTGCCAGCTCCAGTGATTCCTTTGTTTTCCACGGCCCTCGTTTGTAGATAACTTCCGTTTTGTACAAACCGTTGATGGTTTCGGCCAAGGCGTTGTCGTAGGAGTCGCCAGTGCTGCCCACTGAAGGCATCAGTCCAGCTTCTTCCAAGCGTTCGGTGTAGCGAATGGACACATACTGACTCCCCCTGTCGGAGTGGTGAATCAGTTTGGTGTCGCTGGACGGCTGCCGTGCATACAGAGCCTGCTCCAAAGCATCCACCACAAAGTCCGTACGCATATGGCTGCTGACCCGCCAGCCCACTATGCGGCGTGCATACACATCAATCACAAAGGCCACAAACATCTGCCCTTGCCATGTAGATACATAGGTGAAGTCTGCAACCCAAAGCTGGTCAGGGCGCTGAGCTGTGAACTGGCGGTTGACCAGGTCTAGCGGGCTTGGCCGTGCCACATCTGGGCGTGTCGTACGCACCTTCTTGCCTCGTCTAGCGCCTTCAAGGCCCAGCTTGCGCATCAGGCGTTGCACTGTGCAGCGGGCAATGGTCAAGCCCTCTCGGTGCATCTGCTTCCAAACTTTGACGGCACCATACACCTGCCAATTGGCGTGCCACACCCGTTGAATATGACTGCAACGTTCTTCATCTGATTGGCTGCGCTTGCAGCGCAGCCAATAGCAGTTTCTTTGTTGAACTCTGCGCCTGTAGCCCGATGGGGCAATTTGCAGCAACCTGCAAATTGGCTCGACCCCATAGGCATCACGATACTGGTCTACAAAGTCAATTAACTCTTGATGCGACGGTCCAGCTCCGCCTGCGCAAAAAAAGCGCTCGCAGCCTTGAGGATGTCATTGGCTCGGCGCAGTTCCTTGTTCTCTCGCTCCAGTTGCTTGAGCCGCTCACGTTCATCCGTGGTCAATCCTGGGCGTTGGCCTGCATCTATTTCTTTGCGCTGCACCCATCCATGCAAGGTGCTGACAGAGCAGCCAATCTTGGGGGCTATCGATTCACATGCGCCCCACAGCGATGCGTAATCCGCTTGGCATTCCTGCACCAAACGTACGGCACGTTCACGTACCTCAGGGCTAAAACGAGCAGCTTTAGTGTTCATGACTCAATCCTCTCAGGAGTTGAGCCTCCACGGAAGCCGGTGTGATTCAAACTGGTCTTGAAGTGGCACCTTTCACAGATGCTCGACAGGGTTCATCTCAATTTTGCTTGACGCTTGACCTCTTGGCGCACTTGACGGGGCCCTCAGAAAGGGGCCGTTTGTCATTCGATCGGGGCGCTTCGTCATCGCGGATTGCTGCACCGGCACCTACGATTCCTTGCGTGCGCTGGACGATATGTAGCGGTGCGGCGATGACCGCCGTCCCCACGATCCGGAGCCAAGTTCAAAGGAGACAAACACGTGTGCCAAATCGACATGCAGAAGCTCGCCGACGACGCTCGCTTCAACCGCTTTCATGCCAAGGTGCTTCTATGGTGCCTGTTGATTCTCATCATTGACGGCTATGACATCGCCGTGGTGGGCATCGCCCTGCCGTCCATCATGCAGCAGATGGGCGTGAACGCATCGACTGCCGGTTTCATGGCCAGTTCGGCGCTGTTTGGCATGATGTTCGGTGCTATGGTTCTGGGCACGCTGTCCGACCGGATTGGTCGTCGCTGGGCCCTCTCCATTGGTGTCATGCTGTTCAGTGTGTTCACTGCGGCCGCCGGATTCACCAAGGACCCCATCAGCTTCAGCGTGGTGCGCTTCATTGCTGGCTTGGGGATTGGTGGCGTGCTCCCGGTCATCGTGGCACAGATGGTCGAGTATTCGCCCAAGAAGATCCGCAGCCTGATGACGGCACTGATGACTTCGGGCTACGCACTGGGCGGCATCCTGGCTGCGGTGCTGGGCAAGCAACTGATCGGCGAGTATGGCTGGCAGGCCGTGTTCATCGCGGCGGGGGTGCCCGTGCTGCTAGCAGCCTGTCGGACTTTTCCCCTCGCCGGTAGAATTGCGCATCGCTCCTGGAACCTGACTGTATGAGCCGCTTT
>NZ_JBPVWS010000017.1:0-95236 GCF_053470365.1 Stutzerimonas tianxiuensis
TGAACCGCCGTATACGGAACCGTACGTACGGTGGTGTGAGAGGACGGCGGATGTGAATCCGCCTCCTACTCGATCGCGTCGCGCTGTCATGGGTCGAAAAGCCGAAGCGCGCATGAACTCGCTCCGGGCTCAAATCGACCATCGGTCATATTTCTCGGCGCCGGGTCAATTGCTCGACTATGGTGATTTTCTCGAATCGCCAAATAACAAGGGCTTGCGCAATGAAACTTGAAATCGCTCGAGGATTGTTTCTTGTCGGTTCACTGGGTGTTGCATCGCTGTGTGCTGCGGCATGGAGTGAGCCTGACGCGAAGGTGGTTGCGAGGAGCGATTTCAGCAGCCATTGCGCGGTGCCGCGTGTTGCCGGCGCCTCTGTATCAGAGGCGCGCCCCGATCAGGACTTGCTGTTGCTCATGTACGGGCTTTCCCAGAGCCTGGTAGGGCGCAGCTGAGCAACTTTCTCGTATTCCGAGCTCTGCTCAATAGCCCTCTGACGGCCGCGCGCTTGTGGCCACTGCTGTCGCCTGGTCCGGGGTTGCCAGCACCGTGTACACAGCCGGTAGCACGAACAGGGTGAACAGTGTGCCGACGGTCATGCCTGTGGCGATCACCAGGCCGATATCGAAGCGACTGACCGCTCCCGCACCGCTGGCCAGGATCAACGGAACCATGCCGAATACCGTCGCCGCGGTTGTCATCAAGACAGGTCTGAGTCGGATCGCAGCGGCTTCCTCGACCGCTTCACGACGGTTCAACCCCTGATCTCGACGTAACTGATTAGCGAACTCGACGATCATGATGCCGTGCTTACTGATCAACCCGATCAGCGTCACCAGCCCCACCTGGGTGTAGATGTTCATGCTCGACAGGCCGAGGAACAGGGGGACCAGCGCACCACAGACGGAAAGCGGCACCGTTACCAGGATCACCAGCGGATCGCGGAAACTCTCGAACTGTGCCGCTAGCACGAGAAAGATGATCGCCAACGCGAGCGCAAAGGTCGTGTACAGCGCATTGCCTTCCTGGATGTACTGGCGCGATGCGCCTGCGTAATCGAAGGTGTAACCCTGCGGCGCCTCCTCCATCGCAATGCTGCGCAGTGTCTCGATGGCTTCGCCCATGCTGACGATCGGGAAGCCCTGGATGGTCGCTGCATTAAGCTGCTGGAACTGGGACAACTGGGTCGGTCGGGCGCGGTCATGAACCCTGATCAGGGTCGACAGCGGCAGCATGTCGCCCTGCTCGTTTTTGACGTAGTAGTTGTTCAGCCAGCCTGGATTATCCCGGTAGGCCTGCTCGACCTGGGCGATGACCTTGTAGCTGCGTCCTTCGATGGTGAAGCGGTTGATCTCGCTTTCGCCGAGCAAGGTGGCCAGGGTCAGGCCGAGGTCTTCCATGGTGACGCCCATTTGGGCCGCTTTGTCCCGGTCAATGTCGACGACGATTTCCGGTTTGTCTAACGCCAGGTCTACATCGAGAAACGCAAACTTGCCGGAAGCCTGGGCCTTTTCCTTGATTCGCTCGGTAACCTGTAACAGCGACTCGTAGTCGTTGGCGGTATTGATGACGAATTGGAACGGCAGGCCTTCGCCGGTTCCGGGTAGCGAGGGCAGGTTGAAGCCAAAGACCTGCAGGCCCGGGATCTGATCGATCTTGGCCTGCACCTCGGGGAGCACCTCCATCTGGGTGCGCTCCCGTTCATCCCAGGGTTTCATCAGAAAGCCGCCGATCCCGCTCTGTACGCCGTTGAAGCCATTGATCTGGAACCAGGAGTAGTACTCGGGGAACGACTTGAAGATCTCCAGAAACTGATCGGTGTAGGCATTCAGATAATCGAGGTTCGCCGTTTGCGGCGCACTTGCCATCATGAAAATGATGCCCTGGTCTTCCTCCGGAGCCAGTTCGCTTTCGGTGAACTTGAGCAGCAGCGGAATCAGCCCGAGCACGATCAATGCGAATACCAGTACCACCGGCCGCGTGTCCAGGGTGCCGTGCAAGGCGCGCTGGTAACGCGCCTTCAACCGGTCGAAGAGCTGGTCCAGGCGGTGCGCCAGGCCACTCGGGTTCTCTTCGTGACGTAGCAGGCGCGAGCACATCATCGGCGACAGGGTCAGCGCGACCACGCCGGAAATCAGCACAGCGCCGGCCAGGGTCAGGGCGAACTCCTGAAACAGTGCGCCCGTCAGGCCTTGCAGAAAGCCGATCGGTGCATAGACCGCGGCGAGGGTGACGGTCATGGTGACGACAGGCATGGCGATTTCTCTCGCGCCGTCGATCGCTGCCTGAAAGGGCGTTTTGCCGTCCTCGATATGCCGATGGATATTTTCCACCACAACAATGGCGTCATCCACGACCAGGCCGATCGCCAGCACCATCGCCAGCAGCGTCAGCAGGTTGATCGAATACCCCATGGTCTGCATGAAGAACAACACGCCGATCATCGAGAGCGGGATGGTCACCACCGGGATCAGTACTGAGCGTACTGAGCCGAGGAACAGGAAGACCACGACTATGACGATCACCACCGCTTCAGCGAGGGTCTTGACTACCTCATCGATGGAGGCCTGGATGAACCGCGTCGCGTCATAGGCGATGGTGACCTTGAGGCCGGGCGGCAATTGCGATTCGATCTGGGGCATTACTGCTCGCACTTCGCTGATGACATCCAGCGGGTTGGCGCTCGGCGTGCCCTTGACGCCGATATAGACCGACGGGATCCCGTCGAACGAGCTGATCGCGTTGTAGCTTTCTGCGCCCATCTCGACGCGCGCCACATCACCCAGCAGCACACGGCTGTCGCCTTGAGTCTTCAGGGGGATGGCGGCAAAAGCCTCGGGGGTCTTCAGCTCGGTATCGGCGTTGATGCTGGTAACTACGTACTGCCCCTTCACCTCACCGGCGGCGGACAGGAAGTTGTACTTGCGTACGGCCTCGTTTACGTCGCCGGCCGAGAGTCCGTAGGCGGCGAGCTTGACCGGATCCAACCAGAGGCGCATGGCGAACACCTGATTGCCGAGAATCTCAGCCTCGGCCATGCCTGGCAGGGTGGCCAGCTTTGGCTGGATGACCCTCGACAAGTAATCGGTGATCTGCGGATTGCTCAGCTGCTCGCTATAGAAGCTTATGTACATGAGCGCCGTGGAGTCGGCCGCCTGCTTGTTCAGTACCGGGTCTTCTGCATTTTGAGGCAGCTGGTTCTTGACCGAGTTGGCTTGGCTAAGCAACTCGGTATAGAGGCGATCCGTGTCAGCCCCGATACGCGCATAGACCGAGATGACCGAAACGTTCTGCTGACTGACCGACGTCATGTAGTCCACGCCTTCGGCGCTGGCCAGGCTCTGCTGCAGGGGCTGGGTGATATAACCCTGGATCGTCTCTGCGTTAGCGCCGGGATAAGCGGTGGTCACCGTGATCAGCGCGCTTTCCATTTGCGGATACTGGCGGATCACCAGGCTGTTGAAGGCCTGGAAGCCAAGCAACACCAGCAGCAAGCTGATCACGCTGGCCAGCACCGGACGGCGAATGAATGGATCGGTAAAAGCCATGTGGTCTATGTCCCTTCAATAGGCGTCTCAGCGGGCTTCGGGCTTGAGCTCGAGGGTGCGCTTTTCGGCAATGGCGACGTGGGCGCCGCTGTCCAGCTTGAGCTGCCCCGCAACGACCACCTGCTCGCCGGCTTCGAGTCCCTCGAGAACTACCACGCGTCCGTCGCGCCGCTCGCCCGTTTTGACGAAGCGCCGCTCGACAACCAGGTAGGGTTCGTCGGTCTCGGTCGCCATGGTGCCTTCCTCGGGTTCGGGAGGCTGACCCTCCTTCACCACCAGTACCGAATTGCCATACAGGGTGTAGGTGATCGCGGTTTCCGGTACCACGATCCTGGATTGCTCGCTGGGCAGCAGCACCTGCAGATTGGCGAACATGCCGGGCAGCAGGCGCTCGCCAGGGTTGGCGAGCTCCGCGCGAACCTGCACGTTGCGGGTGGTGACCTCAACCTTGGGGTTCAGGGCGACGATACGGCCCTCGAACTGTTCACCGGGGAAAGCGGCTACCTGCACACGCACGGGCTGATCGATGGCGAGCAGAGGCACTTGCTGTTCAGCCAGGTAGAAATCGACGAACAGCGTCGACAGGTCCTGCAGCGTGGCAATCGGTGTGCCGGCAGCGACGAAGTCACCGACATCTACCTGACGGATCCCGATGGTTCCGGAGAAGGGGGCGAGAATGCGCTTTTTCGCCAGGCCGGCCTTCAGCTGAGCGACGGTGGCGTCGGCTTTTTTCGACTGGGCGTTGAGCCGATCGAACTCGCTGCGAGAAATGGCCTTTCCCTCGATCAGGCTGCGTGCTCGTTGGAATTCCACCTTTGCCAGATGCAGGTCCGCTTCCGCGGCTGCCAGGCTCGCCTGTTCGATCTCGCTGTCCAGCAGAACGATGGGCTGACCCTTCTGCACTTTTTCACCCGAGCGGAACTGCACATCGCTGATGGTGCCGGCGATCTCTACCGAAAGGTCGATGCCCTGCGAGGCGGTGAGCGTGCCAACCGCCGGAAGCCGGCTTTGCCATGGCTCCTGACTGGAGGCGACAACCTCCACGTTGATCGGCGGCTTCGGTGCCTTGAATTGCTGAATCTGTGTGTAGATCGAGTTGAACTTGAGGGCGGCAAGGATCAATACCACGACGATCACCGCGCCAAGCATCAGCAGCATGCGGCGCAACATTTTCCGTATTCCTTGGAGTAATGAGCCGGCTGACCATGGCTATGCAACGACGCAGCCGTATCGAATGCGCAAGCCACGACCAGCGCAGTTATGCACCAACCATGGCGTCGTGATTCGGCCCTGTAGGAGAGGGAGAATGGACGTTAGCTGCGAACCGAGTGCAAGTAAAGCGAGATATCAGGCGCTGCCTGAGGATCAGGAAGAGGGCGTCAACAGCGCGCTTCGCGCGCCAGGCCGCTGTGTCGAATGCGCTTACGGCCCCACGTGGGCAGGGCCTTGCATTTGATTTGAGGTCAGCCAGCCAGGCGATGGGTGACTTCGCTGAGCTGAGCGGACAGCCCGTGCAAATTGTGACTGGCCTTCTCGGTGCGCTCTACATTGTCCTGATTGGTGGTGGCGATGGCGGTAATCTCGATCAGGTTGCGTGAGATGTCCTCTGCAACAGATGTCTGTTCTTCTGCAGCGGTCGCGATCTGGCGATTCATGTCACGAATGGCTTCTACTTCCAGAGTGATGCGCTGGAGCATGCCGCCCGCTTCAGTGACCTGCTCAACGCCGACGTCGCTACGGGCCTGGCCGTTTTCGATGGCCCGTACCGCATCCACCGCCCCCGTCTGTACCGTGTCGATGATCTGATGGATTTCCGCCGTGGAATCCGCAGTACGTTTGGCCAGCGTGCGCACCTCGTCCGCCACCACGGCAAAGCCGCGCCCAGCGTCGCCGGCGCGGGCGGCCTCGATGGCAGCGTTCAGCGCGAGCAGGTTGGTCTGGTCGGCAATGCCGCGAATCACTTCCAGCACCTTGCCGATACGGCCGCTGTCGGCCTCCAGCCGGCGGATCACGCTGGCGGTGTTACTGATCTCGCCGCGCATGTGGGTGATCGTTTCGATCGTCGAGCGCATCATGGCTTCGCCTTGTTGCGCCGACTGGTCGGCGGCGTCTGCGGCATGTGCAGCGTCCGCTGCATGACGCGCGACCTCTTGCGCGGTGGCAGACATCTCATGCATCGCCGTGGCGACCTGATCGGTACGGGAAAACTGCTCGCGGGTGCCTTGGCCCATCAGGGCCGCAATGGCGTTGAGCTCCCCGCTGGCGGTGTCCAGATCTGATGTGCTGCGCTGCAGGCGGGTAAAGGTGTCGGCTAGGAAATCGCGCAGCACATTGGCCGCTACCGCAAGGCGGCCCAGCTCGTCAGCGCGGCTGGTATCGACACGTTCTTTGAAATTGCCTTGGCTGAGGTTCGCAACATGGTCTATCAGGTGGCGGATCGGGTTGATCAGGTTGCGGTTGACCAGCCAGGCACTGAGCAGGCCAATCAACACGCCAGCGGCAAGCATGATCAGCGAGCCGACGATAATGGTCCGGTCTGCGGCCTGGCTGATGGTCGCCGAATTGGCAAGCGCGGACTCGCGTAGCTGCACTACCAAGGCGCTGAGCTGCTCACTGGTGGCGCGGTCGATGCCTTTGACGGCCGCGTCGCCGACAACCGGGTCACCGCCAGCCGCGATGAACGCGTCGCGGCCCACGCGATAGGCCGTGCCAAGCTTAAGGTGTTCGTCACGCAGGCTTTTAGTCTGGCCAGCCAATGCCGGGTCGCCCTGGCTTTGCTGTATCAGCGTGCCAAGCAGCGTCTGTACCTTGCGTTCCTGCTCCTCGAAACTCTGCCAGTATTTGGCCAGATTTTCCGGAGACTTACCGCGTAGCAATACGTTCTTCCACTCCTGAACTTGCACCTTGAACTCGAGGTTGGACTGGTCGATGAGGCGCGAGGCTTCGATCGGTCCCTTGAGAAGACGCTGGTAGGCCGTGATTTCATCGGAGAGAAACGAAAAACTGGCGAGCGCGATAGTAAGCATCAACAGCAAGCTGCCGCCGATCAGCGCGAGCAACTGTCCACGCAGGGATTTTTTCAGGAACATCTGGGCGTTCTCGTATCGAAGGGGATGCGCTTGCATAAACAAGCCTGCAACGAGTAGTCAGGCTGACTGCTCGTCGCCGGTTTTTCGGCCTGGCGCTTCGATACTTGAACGGTTTCAGACGAGTCGCAGGTGATTGTCCCAGAGCCCTGCGGGTAGCTGTAGCGGGGTGCTGACGAACTCTACGCCCGTGCAGTCGACGTGGCGGCAGCGGCCCTGGCCGGAGCTGACGACAAAGCCTTCTTTGACTGCCGCGACGCCGGCACAGTCCGGCAGGTGGATTTCCTCGCGCAAAGCCGTTGTGTCCAGGTCCCAGATGAATACCTTGTTGCCGCGCGGAGCCGTCACGGCCAGCAGGCGAAGGGCATCGTTGATCGCCAGGCTGGCGGTGTACTGGTTCATCGTTTGGCGCTGCGCTTCGCCTAGCGGGAAGGCTTTGAAGGCTTGGCCGGGACGCTTGATGGCCAGCAATGGCACCTGATCCATTGGGTCGCCTTCATACTGCTGGCCCGACACCACCGTGCCGTCAGCCGCCACCGCCAGGTGACGCACGCTGTTCATCTGCTCGGGTAACTGCTCCTTGCTGAGCAGCGTGCCGTCACGGCGCAGTATCACCAGGCTGGGTTCCATGGCCTGCAGATTCATCATCTCCCGGCTGTCGGCCTCGGTGCGGATGCCGCCATTGGCGATCACCAGTGTCTCGCCATCCGGCATCCACAGCAGCTGATGCGGGCCGATGCCGTGGGTGGAATGCTCACCACTGCGCACCAGCTGACGACCCTCGACACGATAGACCCCGAGAACGCCGCGGCCGGCCTCGGCGGTATCGTTCTCGGTTGTGTAGAACCAGTCGCCACTGGCGTGGAAGACGCCGTGCCCATAGAAGTGGCGGTCCGGCGGTGACGCCAGTACCTGAAGCAGCGTTCCGTCACGGCTGTCGATCAGATAGCTTTCACGGCTCGGGCGGCGTCCGACGAAGACGGCGAGCGGCAGGTGCGGGTGCGCGTAGACATCGTGACAGCGCTCGGCGACGGGCGTGGCGAAAACCTGGCTGCCGTCGAGGCGATAGCCAACCGCATAGTGGCGACCATCGGCATCGTTACGTGCCGACAGCAGCAACGGTTGTTCGGTGTGATGCGTCAACGTCCAGCCGCCGACGGCTGAAGCGGCCACCAGTGCGCTGCCTAGGCCCAGGAAAGCACGACGTTTCATCATCAGTCTCCGTCGTGGGCGTTGAAGCCGATCTGCACCCCAAGAGCGCGCGCCAGTTCGGTCTGGTGCAGCCGGTGCAAGGCGTCGATGTCCTGATACAGCGCGTCAAGTCGTGCTCGGCCGGCTTCGTCAGCGATCAGCTCGCTGAAGGGCAGCATGATGTCCACCAGATGCTGACGTGCGGTTTCGTAGGCAACGTCGATGCGCTTGGCCAGATCAGCCTGTTCGGCCGGGACCAGCGCCTTCAAGCCGTTTCCATCGGTACCAAGCCAGAGCCGCTGGGCGCCAGCGAGTGCGGCATCGATGCTGGGAAGCGTAGCGTCACTGCGCCAGGCTTCGGCCTGGAAGGGCTGAGGATAGCCCTTGCTCTGGCGACCGAGCGGTGCGCCAAGCTTTTTCTTCAGACCGTCGAGGGCGGTAACCTGAACGCGAAGCAAATCGGCGATCGCTTCGGTCGATTCGGCGTAGCGCTCGTTGGGGAATTCGCTCAACTGGGCAGCCATGCCGTCCTTTGCCTTCCAGGCTTGCAGCATGTCGGCTGCGAGCTTTTGCTGATGCTCACCGATGGCTATCAGCAGCGGGCAATAACGCGCCTTGGTCGCACTTTCGCTGAGGTCGACGGCTTTGTCATGAAGCACGTACTCGTAAGCAGACAGGCCCTGCAGGACGACGCTGCCGTTCTCCAGATCGGCCTGGGTCAGCTGGGGCTTCCTTTTCAGCAGTGCGGTGACCTGTCGACCGACAAGATTCTTCTTGTCAGGCCAGAACTGTACTTGCCACGCCCGGTTGCCTTCACCCATCGGTCCGATCAGCAGCGGCTGCAATCCCGCCCAGGCAAGTTGCGCCTGCATGAACGCCTGGCGCCCATCCTTCAGCTCTTCATTGCCTGCACAGAAGGCGATGCCGCTGGCTGCCATACGGCGGTTGGCTTCAGCCCAGTCGGTATAGGCCGGTAGCAGGACCTCGTCGGTCAGTGCCTGGCTTGTTTCCTGATACGGGTCGGATGGCGTACAGGCGCCTAAAAGCAAACCCAGTGCAGTGGCCGTGACGGCGCGAAAAATCTGGTTGCGGTACATGTTGCTCCTCAGGACTGGGCAAGGGTGCGTATGGTTGGGCATTTAAAGGGACCCGAGAAAGGCCAGCAGGGCGCTGCGCTCGTTATTGTCAAAGCCAAGCACGGCCTGCTTGGCACGCTCCGCTTCGCCGCCGTGCCAAAGTATGGCTTCGAGCGGATTGCGGGCGCGACCGTCATGCAGCAGCTGGGTGTGCCCGCTGACAGCCTCGGTCATGCCGAGGCCCCACAGCGGCGGAGTACGCCATTCACGGCCGCTGGCCTCGAATTCCGGGCGGTGATCGGCGAGCCCTTCGCCCATGTCATGCAGCAGCAGGTCGGTGTAGGGGCGGATCACCTGGTTCGCGAGTTCCGGTTCGGCGGCCTCGCCGGTGGTGAATTTCGGGATGTGACAGCTCTGGCACCCTGCGCGATGGAACAGTGTCTTGCCGGCCAGGACCTGTGGGTCGTCCACGTTGCGCCGAGCCGGCACGCCCAGGTTGCGCGAATAGAACAGCACCAGCGACAGGATATGGTCGCTGACTTCGGGCTCGCCGCCGTCGGGCATCGCCAGGCACTCGGTCTGCGCTTGCGTGCAGCTGCTGCCGGACAGCAGGCTGGTCGTCAGGCCCATGTCGTTGAAAAAAGCGTCAGCGTTCTGCTGGTTCAGAGTCGGCTGTCCGGCTTTCCAGCCGAAGCGGCCCAAGGTGGTTTCGCGGGTTACCTGATCGAACACTCGGTTCGGGCGCCCGGAGATGCCATCACCGCTGCTGTCGTCCGGATCGGCGTTGGCGAGTATCGCCGCCTCCGGAATCGCTTCCAGCAAGCCGAGGCCTACCATTGCCGGGGCCACGCGGACCGAGAACAGCGTGTCGGGATGCATCGGGCCGTAGCCCAGGTCGGTAATTTTCAGTTGCGGCGTACGCAGTTCTACTTCGAAGCCGTCTGCGAAGCGTTCGGTATGGGTGCTGTAGCTAAGGCGTACTTTGCCCTCCGGCGCAACGCCGGGAATCGCCATGTCCTGCAGTTGGCCGCCATAAGTGGGTTCAGGCGCGATGCCTCGCTGATTGACCACTTCAGCGTGCTCTTCGCCTGCCGGAATCGACAGGCGCACCAGCATTGAGACAGCGTTGCCGCGCTCGGCTTCCGCCGGACGACCACGGCCATCCTTGATGTGGCAGTTCTGGCAGCCGTTGGTGTTGATCAGTGGGCCAAGGCCGTCGCGTGCGGTCGTCGACGAAGGGGCGATAACCCAGGGGTTGCGAAAGAAACTGTTGCCGACGCTGAAGTCCAGTCGGCGCACCGGTGACAGGTTGGCAGAGGGCATCGAGAAGGCATTCTGGTCGGACTTGATGACCGTGGTGCTGCCACCGGAAAGCGCCTCGCCCGGTTCTGCCTGTTCAAAGCGCGGCGGGTTTTCGTCGCAAGCGGTCAGGCCCATGGCCAGCAGCAGTGCAACGACAGGGAAGTAGAACGGACGCATCGGTAGCCCAGAGCCTTTCAAAGGTCGGCAATCTTAGCAGGCTACGGGTGGTTGAATAAGAGCAATTTGCATTTGGCGGTAGGCCGATTGGCCAATCGAGCAATGAAGCTCGGGGGGAGGGTGCATCGGTGCCGGAGGGAGCGGCATTGCGCCGCTCCCCAGGCGGGTGTATCAGAACTCGTGGTCAGCGGTGTCCGGGTTCAGGTCGCTAATGCCCAGAGCGGCAGCTGCCTTTTCGATCGAGCCGGTCTGCTGGACCAGCGCGCCGATAGCAGCGCGAACCTTTTCCTGACCTTCACTGTTGTCCGGGCCAATCAACTGATCAAAGGCCTCGCCATTTTCGGCGCTTTCGACCAGCACGCGCAGTTTGGCTTCGGTGGTTTCCAGGTCGGTCTTCAGTGTGCTGTTGACCTCAGGCGCAGTGCCTTCCACCAGCGATGCCAGGCTTGGGCCGGTCATCTTGGTGCCGTCGATGCGCTCGTACTCGCCCAGATAGACGTTACGGACGCCCTTGGCGTTGTAGTAGTGCGAGTTGTGCGTGTTGTCGCTGAAGCAGTCGTGTTCGTCTTCCGGCGAGTTGGCTTCCAGCGCGACCTTCATGCGCTCACCAGCCAGCTCGCCCAACGACAGGCTACCCATGCCGAAGAACATCTTGCGCAGGCCATTTTCGGCCGACTCTTTTTCCAGGCTGGCGCGATAGTTGTCGGCAACGCCGGCTTTCCACTCGCCGACCATTTCTTCGAGATCGCTGACCAGCAGTTCAGTGGCGGCCTTGAGGAAGGCGCGACGGCGGTCGCAATTGTCGCCGGTGCAGCCTTCGCCTTCGATGAAGTCGCTCACCGGGCGTTCGCCGGCGCCCGCATTGGTGCCGTTCAGGTCCTGGCCCCAAAGGAGGAATTCAATGGCGTGGTAGCCGGTGGCAACGTTGGCTTCGGAGCCGGCCAGTTCGTTCAGGCTGGCCAGCTTCTCGCCGGTGATCTCGCTGACATCGATCTTGTCTTCGCCAATCTGCAATTCTTTGTTGGCAATGATGTTGGCCGTGGCGCCAGGGTTGCCGAGGGCGTGCTGATAGTCACCTTTGACATAGTCGATCATGCCCTCGTCCAGCGGCCAGGCATTGAGCTGACCTTCCCAGTCGTCGACGACCGGGTTGCCGAAGCGGAATACTTCGCTCTGCATATACGGAACGCGGGCGGCGATCCAGGCCGCTTTGGCCGCTTGCAGGGTTTCTTCGGTCGGATTGGCCAGGAGCGCGTCAACGGCATCCTGCAGCTTCAGAGCGGCAGTGTGCGCATCGCTGAACACAGCATGGGCGATATCGGCGTAGTGCTCGACCACGGCCTGCGCGGCTTCGCTGTTCACGGTCTCTTGGGCAGCCGGTGCCGGTTCGCTCTGGGTGGTGGCGGCTTGCGGGGCAGCGGCCTGTTCGGCCGGAGCTTTGTCTTCGCCGCAACCAGCGAGTGAAATGGCGACAGCCAGAAGGCTGGCGGTAGCCCAGACGGGAGTGCGTAGCATGGCGGGTTCCTTTGCTTGCAGGGTGGTGTGAGTGAGTCGGCAGCAGGGCTGCGACAAACGGATGCAGAACATAATGCGAAAGATTTGCATTTTGTGCAAAGAAAATGCGTGCGACAGGTCGCGTATCCCCTCCGCCGGCGCAGCTAGAATGCCCCCTCTGAAGTCTGGTCATCTTATGGAGTCGCCCTGATGAGCCTGAGTGCCGCCGTTGCATGTGTCCTGCTGTTTCTCGCCGCGGCTTATGCCGTGGTTCTCTACAACGGCCTGGTGCGACTTAAGCACGGCGTAAGCAAGGCCTGGTCGAACATCGACGTGTTGTTGCGCCAGCGTCACGATGAATTGCCCAAGCTGGTGGAAACCTGCAAGCAGTACATGCAGCACGAACGCAGCACCCTGGAGCAGGTGATCAGAGCGCGCACTGCGGTGTCCGACGCCCGCGAGCAGGGCGATGTCGGCGCACTTGGCCAAGCGGAAACCGGGCTTCGTGCAGGGCTGGGGCGTTTGTTCGCCTTGGCTGAGAGCTACCCGGAACTGCGCGCAAACGAGAGCTTTCGTCATCTGCAGCAACGCATCAGCGGGCTGGAAAGCGGCATCGCCGATCGCCGTGAGCTTTACAACGAATCGGTCAATCTGAATAACGTGCGCGTCGAGCAGTTTCCCGATGTGTTGCTGGCTCGTGCGTTCGGGTTTCGCGAGGCAGCCTTGCTGCAATTCAGTGAGGCGGAGAAAGCCGATCTCGACCTCAAACCGCTGTTCGGTTGAGCGGGGGCGGAATGCTGCTTAGCGCTGCAGGCGTGGCGATGTGTCTGGTTGGCGGCTGGCTGTGGATCACTCGCTGGTCGAAACTGCGTCACCTGCTGGATACACCGACGTCGCGGATCCGCTCGGCGGCGCAAGGCTACGTCGAGCTGGCCGGCGTACTGCGAGGCCTCCCTGACCTGCCGCCGTTGATGGCACCGTTGACCGCCACACCCTGCCTCTGGTGGCGCTACCGTATCGAGGAGTATCAATCCGGGGGCAAGCGCGGCAGCTGGAAAGTGCTTGAGCAGGGCAGCAGCGAGGAGCTGTTGCGGCTGTTCGATGCGACTGGAGACTGTCTGATCGATCCGCGAGGCGCGGAAGTGCTTCCCGCGCGGCGTGACCGTTGGACCGGTAACCAGCGCCGCCCTAGAAGTGCGCCGCCCGGTGGCGTACTGGCCTGGCTGACTGGCCATCGGCAGTACCGCTACACCGAAGAGCGGTTGCATGCCGATGAGCCGCTGTACGCGATCGGTGATTTTCGTACCTCCGGCGGCGGTCGGCAGGGCCTCGACCTACCGACCGCCCAAGGCCAGGTGGTGCGGGAATGGAAAGAAGACTACGCAGGGCTGTTGCAGCGATTCGACAACAATCGAGACGGCCAGCTCGACCAGGTGGAGTGGAACCGTGTGCGCCTGGCCGCGGACCTCGAAGCACAGCGGCGCCACCGGCTGGCCAGTAGCCGACAAGCACTGCACCAACTGGTGCGCCCTGGCGAGGGCTTGCCGTTCGTGCTGTCCAGTCATGGCGAAGAAGTGCTCGTCAGGCGCTATCGCTGGCAAGCGGCTGGCGGCGCGATGCTATGTTTGTTCGGTGCGGCGTTGCTGGCGGCTCGGGTAGCGGGTTGAGCCGCAGCGACATCCAGTGAGTCTTCCGCGTTTTGCTTAGCGCTGATCTTTATCGAGCAAGGTATCGACGGCCAGAGGGCTGCTGCAGCGCTGCCGGGCGCTTGCTGACTTTGTCTGGTACATCGCCTCATCGGCTCGTCTGAGCAGCGAGGCTTCGTCAGTTCCGTGCTCGGGAAAGTAGGCCACGCCAATGCTCGGCCGAATCGCCAGCGCCAAGCCGGCGAGTTCTATGGGCGCGTGCATCGCGGCAAGGATGTGCGTGACCACCACCGCCGTATCGGCTGCTGTGGGACTGCCTTCCAACAACATGACGAACTCGTCGCCGCCCATCCGCGCAACCGTGTCGGTTTCGCGGATGTGTTGCGTCAGCCGTTGGGCGAAGGCCTGCAGCAGCAGGTCGCCGACGCTGTGGCCATAACCATCGTTGACCTGTTTGAATCCGTCGAGATCCAGATACAGCACCGCTAAGCGCTCGTCGTTGCGCCGCGCCCGTGCCAGGGCGGTTTTAAGTCGGTCGAAGAGGAACGCGCGGTTGGGCAGGCCGGTAAGTTCATCGTACTGCGCCATCCGCTCAAGGCGAGCCTGCAGTTGTTTGCGTTCGATGGCGGTGGCGACCTGGTTGGCGATGAACTGCAGCAGGTCTATGTCCTGCTCGCAATAGGTCGCGTTTTCTGCCGTATCGTTGAGCAGCAGCGCGCCGATGCAGCCCTGGGCGGTGGCGAGGGGCGCTGCCAACCAGCAGAAGCTGTCCGTGGCGGCCAATGCCTTGAGGTTGTCGCAGACCCCCTCGCTATTCGCTGTCAGTAGTAGCGCTCGCCCGGTTCGAGTGACTTCCGCACACAGCGCCGCCGCCGGCTCGAGGGGAAGCCGTGCCGGATCGCCACCGGTTCTGCAGTAAGGAAATGTCGGACGGCCCCGATCCGGGGCGTTCAAGGCTACAAAACAGGTCGGCGCCGGGATAAGTCGGCCGGTGATCTGATGGACCTGTTCGAACAGTGAAGTCAGATCTGCGGTGTTGTGGGCCGCCTCGGATATTGCATAGACCGTCTCTTGCAGCGATTCAGACCGCTTGCGGCCGGTGACGTCGCGCGCTACGCCGACACGCAGCTGATCACCTTCGGACCAGCGGGCCGACCACATGATGTCTACCCGTTTTCCGTCCCTGCGGATGTAGCGATTCTCGAAGTGCAGGCTAGGCTGGCCTGACATCACCTGCTGTGCCGCCAGCAGGGTGCGTTCGCGGTCTTCAGGCGCTACCAGCTCCATCATCTGGCGACCAATCATCTCCTCCTGCGTATAGCCGAATATGCTTTCGCATGCCGCACTGACGTACACGAAATGGCCCTCGGCATCGACGACGCAGACCGCGTCGAGCATGAGATCCAGAACAGTTTCCAGAGAAGGACGGGATTCGGTTTTCATCGTACGTACCAATTTGGTTACTGCGCGGTATAGGGACGTATCGGTGTGGTCAGCCTTGAGTGTAGTGGAGCCCCACTGAAGCCGATAGCGGCATAGATGGCGATAAGCTATTACCGCCCACGGTTTGGCTTTCAGCTACGTTTTTCGGCAATCCAGATGGTGTGTCGAGTGCCGCGATTCCCGTGAGCGAACACCTGGACCTCCTCGGCGATGAACCCTGATCTGGCGAGGCGTTGGGAGAACGCCTGATCGGCGCTGGCCGACCAGACGGCAAGCAAGCCCTTGGGACGCAGCGCTCTGGCGCAGGCGTCAAGCCCGGTTGAGGAGTACAGCCAGCTGTTGCTCTTGCGCGTCAGCCCCTCGGGACCGTTGTCCACATCGAGCATGATGGCGTCATAGCCCTGCGGTTCGCTCTTCAGAACCTCGGCGACATCCTTGCGCAGCACGCGGGTACGTGGATCGTTAATCGGCATGCCGGATTTCTCGCCCAACGGGCCGCGATTCCAGTCGATCACGCCGGGCACCAACTCGGCGACCTGAACCTCGGCATCCTTGCCCAGATGCCTGAGCGCCGAGGCGAGCGTGAAGCCCATGCCCAGGCCGCCGATCAGCACACGCGGTTGTGGCCGATGCGCGATCTTTCGGCAGGGTATTTCTGCCAGCGCATCTTCGGACCCGTGTGTGCGGGTGTTCATCAGCTGGTTACCGTTGCCGCCCTGAATCTTGATGACGAAATCGTCACCGTACTCGAACAGGCACAGGGCACCGCCGCCATCCGGAATCTCGGCGGTGTCGATCAGTACAAAACGCTTCATCGGTGACGCTCTTGGGTTGAAATTGGAGGGGCGGGGTTGAAGCGCGGCACGGCAAACAACACTTACAGGTGTTCGGAGTTAAGTCGACGCTCGAACCGCAGCGACTGGCTGAGCAAAGCGGTCAGTTCCGCTGCGGGAATGGGTTTGCTGTAGTAGTAGCCCTGGCCTTCGTTGCAGCCTTCGTCGATCAGGTAGCGCTCCTGCTCGGCCGTTTCCACCCCTTCGGCGATCACCAGCATGCCCAGGCTCTTGCCGAGCTGGATGATGGCTCGAACGATGGTCGTGTCGCCCTCGACAGCCGCCATGTCGCGAACGAAGCTCTTGTCGATCTTGATCTTGTCGAGCGGCAGGCTTTTCAGGTAGCTCAGCGATGAGTAACCGGTGCCAAAATCGTCGATGGCGATCAACGCACCGGAGCGACGCAGGCAGTGCAGGTTATGGGTGGCTGCGGCGATGTCTTCCATCAGACCCGTCTCAGTCACCTCGAGCTCCAGCGTCTCGGGTGGCAACTTGTGACTGCTGAGCAGGTTGCTGATCATCTTCGGCAGTCCGGCGTGGTGAAGTTGTACGGTGGAGAGGTTGACCGCCATGCGCAGGTCGCTGAAGCCTTGCTGATGCCATTCGCTCAGCTGTCGGCAGGCCTGGTCGAGCACCCACTCGCCTATGGCGATGATGCTGCCGTTCTGTTCGGCGAGGGGGATGAAGATGTCGGGCGGAACCATCTTGCCGCTCGGGTGAGACCAGCGCAGCAAGGCTTCGACACCGGTAATGCGTTTGAGGCGGTAATCGATCTGTGGTTGATAGACCAAATGGAACTCGCCTCGGGGAAGCGCTTCGGCCAGGTCATTCTGCAGTTCCCGGCGGGTCCTCATTTCGCTGTCGATGCTGGCTACATAAAACTGGTAGCGATTGCGTGAGCGGCTCTTGGCCAGTGTCATGGTCTGTTCGGCTTTCTGCAGCAGCTTTTCAGTGCTGTCACCGTCTTCGGGGTACAGGGTGATACCGATGGTGGCGCGCAAACGTATGTGTTGCTCATCGAGGGTGACGGGACGCTCCAGGTCGTCGAGCACCTTCTGCGCCAGTTCGGCCGCCTCGTAGGGCTGTTCGAAGCCGACCAGCACCAGGACGAATTGATCACCGCCCAGCCGCGCCAACGCCCCGACGCGCCCGCTCTGACTGCGTAACCGATCGGCCAGCGCCACCAGCAGCCGGTCGCCGTTCTGGTAGCTGAACTGCTCGTTCATGCCCTTGAAATCATCGAGTCCGAGGCAAAGTACGGCCACGCGGCGTTGCAATCTGGCGGCCTCGCTCAGGATGTTGTCCAGCTGCTGCTGCAACTGCTGGCGGTTGGGCAGGTTGGTGAGCGAGTCATACCGGGTCATGCGTTGCAGGTTGCTTTCGGCCGCATGCCGCAACTGCATGTTGTGCTGAATGGAGGCGAGCAGACCATTGGCCGTCTCGACCCAGAGGCCCAGTTCATTGCGCTCATGCCCTTTTGGCATTGGCAGCGAGTGCTCGCCGGGGCGGCCCGGGTTGATGCGCGACATGTGCTCGATGAGCTTGGTCAGCGGTCGCGTGAGCAGCCACTCATAGATCAGGTACAGCAGGAAACCCAGCACCAGCGCGCGAAGTATGCCGACGACGAAAAGCACCACCGAGCTCCTGAGGAAGG
The DNA here is from genome assembly GCF_053470365.1 of Stutzerimonas tianxiuensis. Taxonomy (NCBI): domain Bacteria; kingdom Pseudomonadati; phylum Pseudomonadota; class Gammaproteobacteria; order Pseudomonadales; family Pseudomonadaceae; genus Stutzerimonas; species Stutzerimonas tianxiuensis. Next base: position 17,448 of record NZ_JBPVWS010000017.1, read on the forward strand.
CGTCTCCATAGGGGGCGGTATCGAGCGTGATGCGCAGATTGCCGTAGTATTCGTTATAAGGCGGGCGGCCGATCAACGGGATCGAGAACTCCTGATCGCGGCCGAGTATCGGGTCGGTCAACCAGCGCGAGGAGTGCGACATGAGCGGGCGGGACTTGGCCGCCAGCGGTGCTTCGCCGGGAAGGCCAATCGAGGCTTTGCGAATCGACTCGTGCTGGAACAGGCCTTCCATGACCTGGGCACCCATTTCCCGGTCCAGGCTATAGATCGCCTGAGTGGACGGGTCGCGGGTCATGCGCAGGATTCGCTGAGCTTCGGCATCGATCAGCTGGCGGGTCGTGTAGGCATCGAAGATGATCTGCGCGCAGCTGAGTACCAGGCCAACGGCAAGCGCGGACAGCAGGACGATACGGAGCAGTGTTCTGGACAGACTGTTGCGCAATGCGGTCAATAGAATTTCCTTCTTCCGAGCCGGTGGCCAGCGCAAGTATTGGTTGTCGTGTGTGATGCGTCAAAGACGCGGGCTGCGGGCGCGAAGCAGAACGTATCAGATTGGCGGGTGTCCTGCCGCCCCCTTGATCGAATCGAGATTGAACCGGAAAGCGACGCCGCAAGGCTATGCCACAGGTCCCATTGCGGTTTGATTGCAGCGTCAGCCAACAGGATTCGCTTCCTTTACCTCGCAGCCTTTGATGACCATCCGTGTGATCGTTTCGGCCGCGGCTTCATAGTCGGCATCATCGAGCGCAGTCTTGCCTGTTACGGTGGAGATCTGCCAATCGAAATCGGCGTAGGTCTGGGTCGCTGCCCAGATGCTGAACATCAGGTGATGGGGGTCGACGGCGGCCATCAATCCCTTGTCAATCCAGCCCTGAATGCAGGCCACATTGTGGGCGGCCTGGGCATTGAGCTGTGCGGCACGCTCGGCCGGTAGATGGGGTGCGCCATGCATGATCTCGCTGGCAAACACCTTGGACGCGCAAGCGTGCTCCCTGGATATGCGAATTTTGGTGCGGATATAGGCGCGCAACACGTCTGCCGGTTCGCCGGGCTGATTGAACGGAGCAGATGCCTGCAGCAGAGGCTCGACGATACTGTCCAGCACCTCGCGGTAGAGGTTTTCCTTGCTCTTGAAGTAGTAGTAGACGTTGGGCTTGGGCAGTCCGGCGCGGTCGGCAATGTCGCTGGTCTTGCTGGCGGCGAAGCCCTTCTCGGCGAATTCTTCGCTGGCAGCACGAAGGATCAGTTCTTTATTGCGCTCGCGGATACTGGACATAGGGCCTGTTCGATTCATGACCACCCAGCCTGGTGGCCTGCCGCCGCATCCTAGCACCGGCTTCCGAACAGCCTCAAGGCAAGAGGCGGGCTTGATGCGAGGGGAGCCAGAGCGCTGGGTTGTAACGCGCGGCTGTCTGGTCAGGGGTCGCGCCTGCACACGTCATAGCCCAGCACGCCTGTTCGCAGCACTGGAAATCGATCTGGCTACAGCAGTCCGCCAAACGGTCATCAAGCCTTGGTCGTTTTGACCGATAGGATATTGGCGTCAATCATAATTTATGTATACACATTGATATCAAGGTTGTGTACGTTTAATACAAAACAACCGAGGTCACACACATGCCTTTCATGCAACGCAGTATTCAATGGCAATTGATCGTCAGCATGGGGGCGGCTCTGCTTGCCAGTATCCTGATTGTCATTTTGGTCTATTCGTCGGCAGTCAACCGCCTGGCCGAGCGCTATCTGGTGGGGCAGGCGCTGCCTGCCAACATTTCCGCAATCCGCAATGACATCGAGCGCACTCTGGCGGCGCCGATCACCGCCACGGCCGGGATTGCCGGCAATACGCTGGTTCAGGACTGGCTGCAGTACGGTGAAAGCACCGACCAGGCGCAGGCGATGGGCCGATACCTGGAGGGCGTCAAGGCTCAGCAGAATGCGCTGACGACTTCCATCGCCGTGCTCGATAGCGGTAATTACTATTCGGAAGCAGGGCTCTCACGCACCCTCAATCGCAATGCTCCCGGCGACGGCTGGTTTTACAGCCTGATCGACAGCGGCACCAAACGGCGCTTCGAGATCGACATCGACAAGGCCTCTCGCCAGCCCACCCTGTTCATCAACCAGCGCATCGAGGCGGGCGGTAGGACCCTGGGGGTGGCTGGGCTTGGCTTCAGCTTGAAGAGCATGTCCGAACTGATCAGCAACTTTCGCTTCGGCGAGCGTGGAGAGGTATATCTGATCAGCGGCGGCGGTCGCGTCAAGGTGCATCCGAAAACCGAGAACAACGATCAGATCGAGCTTGCCGCACTGACCGGTAGTGAAGCGGCGCAGAAACTCCTCGACGGCGCAACCGACGCGGTGCGCTTCGAACGCGATGGCGAGGCGTTTCTGGCGGTCGCTCAGCCATTGGAAAGCCTGGGCTGGGTGTTGGTCAGTGAAGTGCCGGAAGCGGAAATCTTCGCCGAGGCACGCCGCACCTTGTGGACCATCAGCCTGATCGGCGCCTGTATCGCGCTGTTCTTCCTCGGTCTCGTGGTGTTGCTGGCGCGCGGGCTGGTGAAGCCTATTCGTCAGGTGACCAATGCACTTGTTGAAATCGGTGGCGGTGGTGGTGACCTCACCCGTCGTCTGGATGAAAGTCGGGCTGATGAGCTGGGTGATCTGGCCCGTGGCTTTAACCGCTTCATCGGTAGCCTGCGCGGTTTGATCGGTGATGTGCTGAGCACCAGCGAGCAACTGCGCAGCTCTGTGGGACAAGTCGCCCAGGTGGTGGACAACACCGCGACCCGTGCGGGTCGCCAGCATGAAATGACCGACATGGTCGCCACCGCCGTGCACGAGATGGGCCTGACCGTGCAGGAGATCGCACGCAACGCCAGCAACGCCGCACAGGCCTCGCAAGGGGCGCGTAGCGAGGCGATCACTGCACGGAAAGTCGTCGGCGATTCGATTGCGCACATCGAAAAGATGTCGGGTGATATCGGCCACGCCGCGGAGTCGGTTACCGATCTGGCGCAGCAGGTGGCATCCATCGACAAGGTGCTGGCGGTGATCCGCAGCATTTCCGAGCAGACCAACTTGCTGGCCCTGAATGCGGCCATCGAGGCTGCACGCGCCGGGGAGATGGGCCGTGGTTTTGCGGTGGTTGCCGACGAAGTACGGACCCTGGCCAGCCGGACTCAGACGTCCACCGACGAGATCCAGCAGATGATTCAGGGTCTCAAGAGCGGTGCTGAAAACGCAGTCAATTCCATGCATGCAGGACAGGCTGCGACTGGTACTGGTGTACAGGCCAGTCAGCGCACCGGACAGTCGCTCAGTGCAATCACCGAGCAAGTCGAAGCGATCAGCGACATGAACACACAGGTGGCGGCAGCGACCGAAGAGCAGAGCAGCGTGACCGAGGAGATCACCCGCAACGTACAGGGCATCGCCGACCTAGCCCAGGCCACCGCCAGTGATGTGCAGGGCTGTCGAGAAGATTGCCATGAGCTGAGCCGCCTGGCAGACGATTTGAGTCGGCAGATGGGCAGCTTCAAGCTGTGACCTGAGCGGCGCGCCCCGCTCCCTGGGCGGTGGCGCGCTGTATTGCGATAATGCTTCAGCGATACGCTCGCCGATCGCTCCAAGGGCGGGCTAGCTATCGAACCGTGCGCGACTCAGTGCATATCGGGACACGCCATAACGACGCCCCTTGAAAACGTGACCAATAAAAAAGCAGCCTTTCGGCTGCTTTTTTGTCCCACATCCTGCGCCAGCTGGCTTAGAAGTGCGCTTTGACCAGCAGACTGGCGGTGTTCTGGTTGGTGCCCCCGACCAGATCGCTGACAAAGCCACCGTCTTCGATGCCGTATTTGTCAGACCAGTAGTCGTATTCGATACCGACGTAGAGTTTGCCTGGCTCGCCGTCCAGCGCCTTGCCCAGGTCGTACTTGATCTGCGGGTTGATGTGCAGGTTCTTCGACATGAAATCACCGCTGCTTTCCGAGCCGGCGTCGTTGACCACCCAGTCGATGAATCCGTCGAACAGGATGTCTGACTTGCCGACCGGGAAGGTCATCGCCCAGGTCGGCGTGACCTGCCACTGGCCGGAGGCGCGGCGGGTGGTGCCGTCGGGCTTGCGGTAGTACACGTTGATGGCCAGACGATCGAAGCCGGGCACATCGAGATCGACAGCCGGGCCTAGCAGATAGGTCTGATTGGGCCGGCCGGCGCTGCTTTCGCCGCGCTCGTAGGTGGCTGCCAGCAACACATCCTTCACCGGGCCGAAGCTCACGTCCTGGCCGCTCAGTTTGCCGAGCGACAGGCGCGGGCTGAATTCGCCGTAGTAGGTGTGTCCTTCCTCGCCTGACAGGCCGTTGTACCACTTGTTATCGACGAACAGGAACATGTCGCCCCAGCTCCAGCCGCTGGCGTGCTCGAAGGTCACGGTTTGCTGGATCTCGCCGGCGTCGACCTTGAAATCCTGGCCATAGAGATAGCTGAGGCTGTTGTTCTGCCAGTGAAGCATGCCATCGGCAAAGGCCGGGGCGGACAGCAGGCAGCCGGCCATCGCCAGCGACAGTGAAGTGCGCTTGAAGGTCATGTTGATACCCTTTGGTTTTGTTGTTGTGATGAATGCAGGTGAGGCGCCCGGCGCGTAGGCCGGGCGCCGGAGCCGTCAGCCCGTAGGCGTCAGCTGGGCCGATGGGTCGGTGGTGGTGGCTTTCGGATGGACCTTGGAGTAATCGGGAATATTGACGGCCAAGGTATTGGTGCCGACTGTGTCCTCGATCAGGTTGTCCGGATCATAGTCATCCATCTCTTCCGGCTCGCGCGGAAGGAAGAAGTTGAGCAGGATCGCGCTGAACGCACCGATGGTAATGGGTGAGCCGAAGATGTTCTTCAGCACGTCGGGCAGGTTGGTCAGCACATCCGGTACGGCGGCTACGCCCAGGCCCAGGCCCAGCGAGATTGCCACGATCAGCATGTTGCGACGGTTGAGGCCGGCTTCGGCGAGGATCTTGATGCCTGCGATCGCGACTGTGCCGAACATGATCAGCGTGGCGCCGCCGAGTACCGGCTTGGGCATCAGCTGCAACACGCCACCGACCACCGGGAACAGCGCCAGCAAGATCAGGATGCCGGCGATATACAGACCCACATGGCGACTGGCGACGCCGGTCAGCTGTATCACGCCGTTGTTCTGGCTGAAGGTGGTCATCGGCAGGCTGTTGAAGGTCGCGGCCAGCAGCGAGCTGCAACCGTCGCCGAGAATGCCGCCCTTGATGCGCTTCATGTACAGCGGGCCCTTGACCGGCTCACGCGAGATCATCGAGTTGGCGGTCAAATCACCCGCTGTCTCTAGCGGCGTGATCAGAAAGATTACCGCGATGGGGATGAAGGCCATCCAGTCGAAGGCAAAGCCGAACTTGAACGGTTGCGGCACGCTGACTGCCGGCAAGGCGGCCAGGCTGGAAAAATCCACCATGCCCATCATCCAAGCGGCCGCGTAGCCCACCACCAGCGCCACGATTACCGCCGACAAGCGCAGCAAGGGGAGGCCAAAGCGGTTGAGGACGATGATGGTGCCGAGGACCAACCCGGCCAGCGCAAGGTTAGGCAGCGCTCCGGGGTTCTCGGCGCCATAGCCACCGGCAATGTCGGTCATCGAGACCTTGATCAGTGACAGGCCCATCAGGCTGATGATGGTGCCGGTGACCACGGGCGTGATGATTCGGCGCAGTTTATCGATATAGCGGCTGACGGCAATTTCGACGAAGGCCGCGCAGAAGCCGACGCCGAACAGCGTGGCTAGGATGTCTTCCGGGCTGCCACCCCGATTCTTCACGATAAAGCCGGCCGCCAGAATCACGCTGAGAAAGCCGAAACTGGTGCCCTGCAGACAAAGCATGCCGGCGCCGATCGGACCGATTCGCTTGGCCTGGATAAAGGTGCCGAGGCCTGAGACGAACAGCGCCATGCTCACGAGGTAGGGGACATAGTCGCCCAACCCCAGCACGCTGCCGATGATCAGGGTCGGTGTGATGACGCCGACAAAGCTGGCGAGTACGTGCTGTATTGCGGCGAATGTAGCGGGGATCGGACCCGGGCGATCTTCGAGCTGATAGATCAGGTCCTGGTTGGGAGCGTCACCGCTCCTGGATTCGGTTGCGGTCATGAGTCAAGCCTGCCATTCGTTATTGTTCGGTCATGGGCTTCCGAGGCTGCACGGACCTCGTAGCCTGACCGTCGAAAAGCTGTTCGTTCGGTCAGGTTGGGCTCGACTATAACAACCTGTGAACAGCTGTTGAAACAATTAATTTAACGATTGTGCACAATTGTGCTGGCGGAGCAGTGATTGTCCGCTGGGTGGGCTTGGTTCAACGTCAGTCAGCGGTTTGGCTGCAGCTCCCGCGCGACGTTCTCTGCCAGGCCGGCACCGGCTTCGCTCATGGTCAGGTAAGTGCGATCCGCGCCGGCCTCCTCGATCTGCTGGGCGATGTCTTCGTACATCGCGTGGGAGACGATCAGCCCATCGAAACCTTTGCCACGCAGCTTGCGCGTGGAGATGATTTTGGCTTCGGCATCGTTCATCGCCAGGATCACCGCCTCGACCTTGTTCATCTCCAGGCTCTCCCAGAACATCTGGTCTTCGGCGTCAGCGAACAGTACGTGGCGGCCTTTCTCGCTGCTCTTTTCTACGGTTACCGGGTCGGAATCGAGACTGATCAATCGCCAGCCCTGATTCTGCAAATGGTCGTAGGCGGCGCGGCCGGTGCGGCCCATACCCATGATCAGGATCTGCGCGTCACCCAGCGACACCGGCTGTTCGTCTGGGTGGCGTGTGTTGCGCTCCAGAGGGATCAGGCGTCTGGCAAAGCGGTCGTAGAGTGGGTGTGAAATCCGGTTGAGCTGGGCAGAGACAACAAACGACAGGGCCACGGTGATGGCCAGTGGGGTAAGCCATTGCGGCAGCACCACGCTGGCGACAATCAGGCCGAACTCACTGTAGTTGGTCAGGCTTGCAGCGCTGAGAAAGGCACTGCGCGCGCGCAGGCGGAACAGCAGGAACAGGAAAAAGAACAGCGCACCCTTGAGCGGCAACAGCAGTGCTACTGCGCCGGCAAAGAGCATGGCGTTCATGTCCGGCAGGCCACCGATGCCGATCTGCAGAAAGAACCCGACCAGGAAGACTTCCTTGATTGCCCAGAGTGAATTGGACAGCTCGGTGGCGCGCTTGTGTTTGGCCAGCATCGCACCGAAGGCCAGCGCGCCCAGCTCGGAGCTCAGGCCCACATATTCAAAGCCGAGACCGCCGGCCACCAGCGCCAGCATCAGCCCCAGCAACACCATCAGTTCCTCGTGGCCGCTGTGATCGAGCAGGCGGAACAGCAGCGGGCGAAGTAATGGTAAGCCGAACACCAGCAGCGCCCAGGCTGACGGCACCTTTCCGCTGGCGATGCTCATCACCACCAGGGCGATCAGGTCCTGAATGATCAGGACGCCAATGGCGACACGGCCATGAAAGGCGCGCAGCTCGCGTTTGCCTTCCAGCACTTTCGCGGCCAGTACGGTACTGGAGAACGACAGGGCGATCGCCAGCAACAGACTGTCGCGCCAGCTGGTGTCGAGAAACAGCAGAATCGCCGGCAGTACCACCAGGCTGGATATGCCGAAGTGGAGCAGGCTGCCGCCGATGACTTCGCGGCGCACCAGGTTGCTCAGCTTGAGCTTGAGACCGACCGTGAACAGCAGCAGCAGCACGCCCAGGTGCGCGAGGTGCTCGAGAATCACACTGTCGGTCGGGCCAACCCCGAAATGTTCGCCAAAGGCGGCGAGGGCAAAGCCAGCGGCCAGATAACCAATCAGGGGTGGCAGCCCGATCGAGCGTGTCGCAAGGCCGAGGATGAATGCGAAGGCGATCCAGGTTGCTTCGATCATGGGTCAGACCTTCTCGTTCGGGCGGGCGGGGATAGGACGGCCGGGCATTTTAACGGTGGTGCGGTGCTTGTCGAGTGTCGGGCGGATGGAGAATAAAGCAAGGCAGAAAAAATAAGGCCCGCACATGGCGGGCCTGGGGGCTTATTTGGGACGGTATCGTCAGTGATGCGCAGCGCCTGTGAGCGCCTGGCGTTCGGCGCCACCAAGCACGTTGAACAGCAGGTTGAGGGTCACCGCGCTGAGCGTCGCCACCGCGATACCGCTGTGGGTGATCGGCTCCATCCAATGCGGCAGATGCGCAAAGAACTCAGGGCGGACTACCGGCACCATCCCGAGGCCGATGCTCACCGCCACCAGCAGCTGGTTGCGACGGTCACCGATGTCAGCTTCCTGAAGAATTTTGATACCAGTGGCCGCGACCATGCCGAACATGGCGATTCCGGCGCCGCCCAGCACCGCCGCCGGAATCGAAGCCACCATGAATGCGGCCTTGGGCAGCAGGCTCAGGCTGATCAGGAACAGCCCGGCAATCGCCGTGACGTAGCGGCTGCGTACGCCGGTCATCTGCACCAGGCCGATGTTCTGGGCAAAGGAGGAGTGGGTGAAGGTGTTCATGAAACCGGCGAGAAAGGTCGCCCCGGCATCGCAGAGCAGACCGCGGCGCAGTTGCTTGGGGTCCACTTCCTGACCGGTGATCTTGCCCAGTGCGAGAAACATGCCGGCGGACTCGACAAAGATGATCACCACCACCAGGCACATCGACAGGATCGGTGCGAGTAGGAACTGCGGCGCACCGAAGTGATTCGGCGTAACCACCTGAAATGCTGGTGCAGCGCTGATGCCGGACAGGTCGACCATGCCCAGACTGCCGGCCAGCACATAGCCCAAGGCCATGCCCACCAGGACTGAAACGTTGACCCAGAAACCGCGCATGAACTGATTGATCAGCAGAATCACCGCCAGCACAGCTGCCGCCACGCCGAGGTAGGGCAGGGCGCCGAACTGACCGGTGCCGCTGCCACCACCCGCCCAGTTCACCGCCACCGGGAACAGCGAGAGGCCGATGGCGGTAATCACCGTGCCCGTCACCAGCGGCGGAAACAGCCGTACGATCTTGCACACGAACGGCGCAATCAATAGGCCGAAGAAGCCGGCTGCGATGGTTGCGCCAAAAATCCCGGTCATGCCCACGCCGGGCATGCCGGCCATCACTACCATGCTGCTGACCGCCGCGAAGCTGGCGCCCATCATCACCGGCATGCGGATGCCCACCGGCCCGATGCCCATCGATTGCACGACCGTGGCGATGCCCGCTACCAGCAGGTCGGCGTTGATCAGGAAGGCGATCTCCTCACGAGACAGCCCTGCTGCCTGGCCCACGATCAACGGGACGGCAACCGCGCCGCCATACATCAGCAGCACGTGCTGGAAACTCACCAGCAGCATCTGCAGCAAGGGCAGCCGCTTCTCTGTGGCGGGTGCGGTCTCCCGCTCGGTCACATCGTTCATGCAAAAACACCTCGGACGCTTTTGTTATTGGATGGTCGCGGTGGCCCCGCCGAACGAGCGGGGCCGGGTATAGGGTGCTCGGGGTTTCGGCTGTCGCCGTCCGCTGGGCTTGATTTCGGGTTGAGCTGAGGCCTCGCCTGGTGCAGCGTGGCTTTGAGCGTTGAAGAGGTGAAAAAAAGCCGCGCTCGAAAGCGCGGCTGGTGAGCGCCGATCAGTCGATCGGCGCGCCCTTGTCGATCCAGGCTCCGAGCAGGTCGCGCTCTTCCTGAGTCATGTTGGTCATGTTGCCCAGCGGCATGATCTGGCTGGCCACGGCTTGCGCATGAATCTTCGCAGCCTGCAGGCGGATCTGCTCAGGCGTATCGAACATCACGCCCGCGGGTGCTGCACTGAACAGCGGGCTGCTCGGCGCTGCGGCGTGGCAAACGGTGCAGCGCTCGTTGATCACCCGATGAACCGCGGCGAACTCGCTGTTTCCAGCCTGCTCTGCCGGCGCTACCGCAGCGGCCTGCTGGGCTTCGAGGCTTTGCTCGCGCGGGCTGGTTGGCACCGCATTGGGCACGCCACCCTGGCGGTTCGGCGCGGTGACGAACGCCAGACAGATCATGCCAACCGCAGCAGCAGGCAGTGTCCAGGCGAAGCGATTGCTGTCATGACGGGTGTTGAAGTAATGACGCACCAGCACAGCCAATACCGAGATACCGGCAAGGATCAGCCAGTTGTACTGGCTGCCGTAGGTGCTCGGGAAGTGGTTGCTGATCATGATGAACAGCACCGGCAAGGTGAAGTAGTTGTTGTGGCGCGAGCGCAGCAGGCCCTTGGCGGGCAGCAATGGGTCCGGCGTACGGTTCTGCTCGATGGCAGCGACCAGCGCACGTTGTGCCGGCATGATGATGCGGAACACGTTGCCGACCATGATGGTGCCGATCAGCGCGCCGGTGTGGATGTAGGCCGCACGTCCGCTGAAGACCTGCGAATAGGCCCACGCAGCGAAGATCACCAGGACGAACAGGATCAGACCGAGCAGTGCGGGCTTTTTGCCAAGCGGCGAGTCGCAGAGCAGGTCATAGACGAACCAGCCGACGATCAGCGAGCCGAAACCGATGGCAATAGCCATGGCCGGCGCCAGATCACTGCCAGGCGCGATCAGGTAGAGCGAAGGGTTGAGGTAGTAGACCACCATCAGCAGGGTCACGCCCGACAGCCAGGTGGTGTAGGCCTCCCACTTGAACCAGTGCAGGTTGTCCGGCATTTGAGGCGGTGCCAACTTGTACTTTTCCAGGTGGTAGATGCCGCCGCCGTGAATCGCCCAGAGATCGCCCGACAGGCCGTCGCGGGGGTTGGCGCGGTTAAGGTTGTTTTCCAGCCAGACGAAATAGAACGACGCACCGATCCAGGCGATGCCGACGATCATGTGAATCCAGCGAACAGTAAGGTTCAGCCATTCGGTCAGATGTGCTTCCACGATAATTACCTCTTGCACGGCTGGCACGCCAACCGTTGTTTCTTCTTATTCGACTCGTCGCAAGTGTTCCGCTTGTTCTGAAGCACGCATGTCTGGTGTCGGCTAGTCCACAGCCGCGCCGGTCATGCCCGCGCTGATCAATCGGTTGCCTGGCCGGAGTCCCGGTGGGGGTCGAGGAGAAGCTGCTCGTCCTCGGTGAAAAAATGCTCGTCGCAGTTGTTGCCAGAACCGCTGCGATCGACCACCAGGAATTCATCCCGCTTTTCGATCGTCAGCACCGGGTGGTGCCAGACGCCGCGGTGGTAATTGACGCCCTGCCTGCCGTTGCTGCGGAAGGCGCGGACGTTACCCGGTACAGGTGCATCGCCAGGTGGCGCGACCACGACCAGAAAGGGGTTGCCGAGCAGCGGAATGAAAGCCTGGCTGCCCTGCGGGTGTCTTTCGAGCATGCGAATGACCAGCGGCATTTCCAGCGCGTCGGCGGCGAAAATGCTGATGATGGCCTGGTCGTCCGGCTGCGCGGTCTCGACCGACGCCAGCTTGTGATAGCGGCGGGTGGAACCGTTATTGATCATGAAGTAGTCGCTGCCTTCGGTTTCGATGACATCACCGAAGGGGGCAAAGGCTTCCTTGGTCAGCGGTTCGATCTTGAGTGTGCGCATAGGGACTGCTCTGTTTGGTGTTTATGTAGGAGCGAGCTTGCGAGCAAGCTCGCTCCTACAGGAGTTTTTACTTCACTGCCTTGCCGAACAACCGCAGACGGCTGACGCCACCGTCGGGGAAGATGTTCAGGCGCACGTGGGTGATCGGACCGAGCTTGGCGATCTGCTCGCTGAACTCGTGTTCGGCGTGCATTTCCAGCTTCTGGCTCGGCAGCAGTTCACGCCAGAACAGGCTCTGGGTCTCGATCTGGCTGTCGGTGCCGCCTTTAACAAAGGCCGCCTGGATGTTGCAGCTGTCTGGGTAGTTGCCTTTGAAGTGCAGGGTGTCGACGACGATGCGCTCGATTTCGCCAGGGGTGCCCAGCGCGACGATGACCCAGTCGTTGCCCGGCGTGCGGCGGCGGGCGGTTTCCCAGCCGTCGCCCATGTTGATGCCGCGACCCGGGTTGAGGATGTTGCTCATGCGACCGAAATGCTCATCGGAGCAGGCCAGTGCGCGGCCGCCATTGAGTGCCGAGGCCAGGTCGAGCTGCTCGTTGTCGCCAACCGTGCTCCAGTCGCGGTACGGAATGCCGTGCACGCGCAGACGGGCGACGCCGCCGTCCGGGTAGATATTGAAGCGCAGGTGGCTGACCGGCTTGTCGAACGCGATCTCGTGGTAGTGATGGCTGTTGCCTTGCAGCTCTACCGCGGGAAGGATTTCAGTCCACTGGGTGGTGTCGTCCGGGTCGCCTTCGGCGAGGAAGCAGGCTTCCAGTGAGGCGGACGGCGGGAAGTTACCGGTGAAGAAGCTGGTGTCGATGTCGACGCCCTTGATCGAGCCGGGCACGCCGAGGCGAATGACCGCGTGGTCGTAGCCTTCGAAGCGCTTGCGGCGCGACTCCCAGCCGTCCATCCACTTGCCGTTGTCATCGAAAACGCCCTCCTTCCATACGGCCGGCGTCGGCTGGAACAGCCGGTTGACGTCGGCGAACCAGTCGTCGGTGACGGAGATGGCCTTGGTGCCCAGGCGGGCGTCGGCCAGGTTGACGTATTTTTCGAAAGGTACGGCGTAGCTTTTCATACGTTGTTCTTCTCTTCGTGTCGTCTGATGGTGCTTGCTTACATCGCCTGCAGACGGAACAGGGCGATCTTGTTGATTTCGGCCAGGGCGCGGGCGAATTCCTGTTCCGGGGAGTTATTCATGCGCTCCTCGAAGGCTGCCAGGATCTGGTGCCGGTTACTGCCCTTGACGGCCATGATGAAGATGAAGCCGAACTTGGCCTTGTAGGCATCGTTCAGTTCGGTAAAGCGGGCGAACTCTTCAGCCGTGCATTCATGAATCCCGGCACCGGCCTGTTCGGCGGTGCTCGATGCGGTCAGTTCGCCGCGTACGGCTGCCTTGCCGGCGAGGTCCGGGTGAGCGTTGATCAGTGCCAGCTGGGTGTCGTGGTGAGCCGACAACATGGCCTGCGACATGCGGGTGTGCATCACCTCGACGTAGTCCAGCGTCTCGTCCACACCGGCCTGATAAACAGTGTCGGCGACCCACGGCGAGTGCTCGTAGACATCAGCGAAGGTCGAGATAAAGGCGTCACGGTCCAGGGTGGACGGCTTGATGGTCTTGAACGGGGTCATAGGCTGCGTTCCTGAGTAAGCGGGTGAGTCGAGTGCCAGTGGCGGGCTATGTCGACACGGCGGGCGAACCACACCTGCTCGTGACCCTTGGCGTACTCGATGAAGCGCTGCAGCGCGGCAAGACGTGCGGGACGGCCCAGCAAGCGGCAGTGCATGCCAATGGACAGCATCTTCGGCGCGCCTTCACAGCCTTCGGCATAGAGCACGTCGAACGCATCCTTCAGGTAATTGAAGAAGTCGTCACCGGTATTGAAGCCCTGCACTTGGGTGAAACGCATGTCGTTGGTGTCCAGCGTGTAGGGGATCACCAGGTGTGGCTTGTCGGGCGTCGATTCCGGGTCCCAGTAGGGCAGGTCGTCGTCATAAGTATCGGAGTCATAGAGGAAGCCGCCTTCCTCGCGCACCAGCCGGCGAGTATTCGGCCCGGTGCGGCCGGTGTACCAGCCCAGCGGACGCTCGCCAGTGATGTCGGTAAGGATGCGGATGGCTTCCTGCATGTGCTCGCGCTCTTGCGCTTCATCCATGTACTGGTAGTCGATCCAGCGATAGCCATGACTGCAGATCTCGTGCCCGTCGGCGGCCATGGCCTTGATTACGTCCGGGTGACGCTGCGCGGCCATCGCTACGGCGAAGATCGTGAGCGGAATGTCGTTCTTGCGGAACAGCTTGAGCAGGCGCCACACCCCGGCACGGCTTCCGTATTCGTAGAGCGACTCCATGCTCATGTTGCGCACGCCCTGCAGGGGCTGGGCTGAAACCATCTCGGACAGGAAGGCTTCGGATTCCTTGTCGCCATGCAGCACGCAACGCTCGCCGCCTTCTTCGTAGTTGAGCACGAACGACAGGGCGATACGGGCATTGCCCGGCCATTGCGGATGGGGTGGATTCTCGGCATAGCCGATGAGGTCGCGAGGGTAGTCTGCGCTCACTGTTGTTATTCCTTGTTTGATCCGCGGGTTGCCGCTGTAAAGTGCAGGCAACCGTCATGGCTCAATTGTATACAAAACGTTTTGCAGTTTGTAAATCAAAAATCTCGACAAGCCGACCGTCTGAACCTGGGGTCTTGGCATTCACCTCATAGCGTTCATTGCATATTCTGCCGGCCAGAGCCTTGCCATCCGATGCTGACCAGCAGGAACTGAGCCAAGGTGAGGATTTATAAATTGTGTACAATTTTTGCAGAAACTGTCTTTGTTTTTTCTTGCGGGATGCTATGCTCGACTCACTCCACCACTCACACACCAAGAGGAGGCGGGCATTGGCGGCCAATCGCTGATGCTGGAATCTATGGGACGTTTGACTACTCATGTACTGGATGCCGCTCACGGCTGCCCAGGCAGCAATATCCGCATTGAACTCTATCGCGTTGAAGGCGAACGCCTGGAGCTGGTGACCACGCGCCAGACCAACAGCGATGGCCGCTGCGACTCACCTCTGCTGGACGGTGACGACTATCGTTCCGGCGTCTATCAGCTGCAGTTCTCGGCGGGCGACTATTACCGCGGACGCGGCGTAACGCTGCCCGAGCCGGCTTTTCTCGATGTGGTGGTACTGCGCTTCGGCATCAGCGCCGAGCAGGATCATTACCACGTGCCGCTACTGATTTCGCCGTACAGCTACTCGACCTATCGAGGCAGCTGATGGCACCTGCCGTGCTGTTATCGGTACGGCGGTTACCTCTCCCATGCGTGAAACCTTGACTCCCCTGAGTCCCCGACCCGCCTCTATGGCGGGTTTTTTTTGAGGTGGGCGTTCGGTGGTGTCTGACCGCTGTTGGGTCAAGCCGGCAGGGTGGGTAACGCGAAGCTTACCCACCGCTTCATGGAACCCTCATCGACTCATCAAGGAAGCCGCGCCCGCGCCTCCAAACAGCGCAGCGCTGGTTCGGTTGAACCAAACCTGCCCCTTCCCGGTGCGCAGGTAGCGCGCCGCGCCATGCGCCCCCAGCCCGTACGCCAGCTTGCAGCAGAGGTCCAGCACCGCCCAGGTCAGGATCATCACCAGTAGCTGCGGCATGAAGGGACGATCCGCACTGAGGAATTGCGGCAGGAAGGCCGCAAAGAACAGGATGTCCTTCGGGTTGCTGGCGCCCAGGCCAAACGCGCGCCAGAACAGCTGGCGAAAGCGCGGGCTGACCTCAGCGGTCGCCACACTGGGCGCGTTGGCGGGGCGGCGCGATTCCTGCCAGCTCTGCCAGGCCAGATAGAACAAGTAGAAGGCGCCGATGATTTTCAGAACGCTGAATACCTGCTCCGACGCCAGCAGCAGCGCCCCGAGCCCCAACGCCGAGGCGCAGAGCAGGCAGATCGAGGCGCTGACCCCGCCGACGAAGGCCGGCCAGGAACGGCGGAGTCCGTAGTTGAGACTGTTGCTGATCATCAGCAGCGACAGCGGGCCGGGGATCAGGATGACCACCAGCGCCGCGCTCGCAAACAACAACCAGGTTTCCAGGCTCATTTCGGCACTCCTCGGTAGCAATTAGAAAATATAGGTAGCGTGGATTGGGCTACCACGCGGCTGCGGGGGTGGATCAGGTTGCATCATTACAGTTCTTCCAACCGCAATCCGCGGGCTTCAAAACGTCAAAAAGCCCCACCGCCGGAACGGTGGGGCCACTGGTTCGCCTGATTAAAGAAAGGCGAACTTGGCGATGAAGATCACACACAACACGTACAGGCTGATCGAAACCTTGTCGCGCTGTCCGGTCAGCAGCTTGAGCGTCGCATAGGTCAGGAACCCCAGCGCGATGCCATTAGCGATGGAGCAGGTCAGCGGCATCATCACCACGGTGACGATAGCCGGAATGGTGTCGGTGTGATCCTTCCAGTCGATATTGGCCAGACCGCTCATCATCAGCATCGCGACGTAAATCAACGCCCCCGCAGTGGCATAGGCAGGGATCATGCCGGCCAGCGGCGCGAAGAACATCGCGATAAGGAACAGCGCGCCGACGGTCACCGCAGTCAAACCGGTGCGTCCGCCCGCGGCAACGCCTGAAGCGCTTTCCACATAGCTGGTCACCGGCGGACAGCCGACGAAGGCACCCACGACGCTGGACGTGCTGTCGGCTTTCAGCGCGCGGGAGAGGTTCTGGATCTTGCCGTCCTCATCCACCAGGTGCGCACGGTGCGCGACGCCCATCAGGGTGCCGGCCGTGTCGAACATGTTCACGAAGAGGAACGCGAGAATCACGCTGACCATCGCGACATTCAGCGCGCCGGCGATATCCATCGCCAGCCAGGTCGGCGCCAGGCTGGGCGGCATCGACACCACGCCGTTGTACTCGACCAGACCCATTGCCCAGCCGATGCCGGTCACCACCAGCATGCTCAGCAGGATGGCACCGAAGACGTTGCGGTGGCTGAGCACTGCGATCATCAGGAAGCACACCGCCGCGAGCAGGGCAGTGGGCTCGCCGAACGAACCCATGGTCAGCAGGGTGGCCGGGCTGTCGACAACGATGCCTGCGGTCTTGAGGCCAATCAGCCCGAGAAACAACCCGACCCCGGCGCCCATGGCGAAGCGCAGGCTCATTGGAATGCTGTTGAGCAACCATTCGCGCAGGCGGGAGAGGCTCATGATCATGAACAGGATGCCGGAGATGAACACCGCGCCAAGCGCGATCTCCCAGCTGTAGCCCATCTCACCGACCACGGTATAGGTGAAGAACGCGTTGAGGCCCATGCCCGGTGCCAGGCCCACCGGCCAGTTGGCGTACAGGCCCATCAGGAGGCAACCGAGGGCCGCCCCGATGCAGGTGGCGACGAATGCGGCGCCGTGGTCGATACCCGCATCGGCCATGATGTTCGGGTTGACAAAGATGATGTAAGCCATGGTGACGAAGGTCGTCAGGCCGGCTAGCAACTCTGTCTTGATAGTGGTTCGGTGAGCACTGAGTTTGAAGAATCGGTCGAGCAAGCCGGGGTTTTTCGGCTGCAGGCCGAGGGCCGGCTGTTCCTGCTTGGTGGTTTCCACAAGGTGTTCCTCATCGTTCTTGTTGTCTATCACCTAGAGCAGTGCTCTCGAGGGCAGGTGATGGTGGGGCGCTTTCATTCGGTTTGTTGACCGAAAGGTCAGAAAGGCTTGGCGCGATTATGCTTTTGTATACAAGAAATGCAACAGGCATTTCGGTGACACTGGCGTATCTGCTGTTCACGGCAGGCAATGTTCAGGTTAAAAAGCACGCAGTAGGGCGTCTGATGGAAATTCTTGAATATTTTCGGCTTAACTGATTGTGCACAATAAAATGCGCTTTATTTCCTTGTTTCGCTGTTGGCGACTCCCAGCTGCGTAACGAAAGGCAGTAAAGTTCGATCTGCCGACAATTCCGACGCGAGTCACCATGAACGAACAGTTGCAGCCTCTGAAAAAGCCGACACGAAGCGGCAAGGCCCGTACCGGGACCCAGGACGACATCGTTTACGCCCATATCTTTGATGCAATCCTTGAGCAGCGCCTGGCGCCGGGCACCAAGCTCAGCGAAGAGGCGTTGGGCGAGATTTTCGGCGTGAGTCGCACCATCATTCGTCGCGCCTTGTCACGGCTGGCCCATGAAGGCGTGGTGCTGCTGCGGCCCAATCGCGGCGCGGTAGTTGCCAGCCCGAGCGTCGATGAAGCGCGGCAGATCTTCTTTGCCCGGCGCATGGTGGAACGCGCGATTACCGAGCTGGCCGTGCAACATGCCAGCGCTGAGCAGCTGAGCGAGCTACGGCAAATGGTGACCGACGAGCAGGACTGTTTCGCCCGCGGCGATCGCGGCGCTGGAATCCGTCTTTCCGGGGAGTTTCATCTGAAGCTGGCCGAAGCGGCGAAGAACGCGCCGCTGGTGAGCTTCCAACGCAGCCTGGTGTCGCAGACCTCGCTGATCATCGCGCAGTACGAAAGCGGCAACCGCTCGCATTGCTCGTTTGATGAGCACAACGAGTTGATCGATGCCATCGCCGCCCGGGACAGCGAAAAGGCGGTGCGCCTGATGATGCATCACATGGATCACATCGACAGCAAGCTCAACCTCGATGAAGACAGCGCGTCGGATGATCTCCATGCGGTGTTTTCGCACCTGGCCCTGGCCAAGAAAAAGCTGCGTACCGTCCGCTAGGTTCCGTCCAGCTTCAAGTGGAATTGGCTCGGTGCGTCTCTGGCGGCCGAGCCGCTGATGACGCCGCTCTCGCGTCCGCGCTCACCTTTCTATCAGCTCTGCACTGAGCTCCATCTCCTTCGGACAGCGCTTCGCTAACCGTCCCGCCATCCAGCGTTAAGTCAAAAGCCCATCAAGTTCTGCCTCGATTGTTTGAGGCTGCGCAGGCTGCTGGTCGGCCCGCTATCCGTTTACCAGTTTTAAGTGCTGCCGGGCTCGCCAAGCTGCGCCTCAATCTCTAGCGGTGCATATCGCCGTTGTGCGGGACGATCTCGATGCGCATAATGTTATGTTATAACTAGTACATTAAGCGCTTCCGCTTGTACGGTCGAACGGTGTGTTGCGGGTGCCGGAATATCCGAGGTGATGATGATTCAATTCCATGGTTTGCAATGGGGCGCGGGTGGGCGAGCGCTGACGCCGCCGCTGGATCTGGTGCTGAAGGCTGGAAGCCTGACGGCTGTGATCGGTAGCAATGGTTCCGGTAAGAGCAGTCTGCTCAAGGTGATCGCCGGCCTTGATCGACCGGTTGCGGGGCGGGTCGATATCGGCGTGCCACTTCTGGGTGGAGTGTCTTATCTGCCTCAACAGCAGCATGTCGACCGGCAATTTCCGATTCGCCTGGCCGAACTGGTCAGCGGCGGTTTCTGGCGTAGCCGTCTCGGTCGTGCCGAACGCCAGACACGCTTAAAACAAGCGTTGACGGATTGGGGCCTGCTGGATTTGCAAACCCAGGGCCTGCACGCTTTGTCCGGCGGGGAATTGCAGCGGGCGCTGTTGGCGCGTCTGAGTCTGACTGACGCCCAGGTGCTGTTGCTGGATGAGCCAGAAGCGGCGCTAGATGACGTGGGGCTGCGGTTGCTCTGGCAGCATATTGAGCGCTGGCGGCTTCAGGGCCGGACGCAGATCTTGGTTAGCCATAACCTGACAAGTCTCAGCGAAAAGCGCTGCGAGGGCTTGCTGATCGCTCGCAATGAGTGCATCGCCGCGCCCATCCAGCAGTTCATGGCCGACCGCCAACGGCTCGGGCAGGTCGCGTGACGCTCGATGTGTTGTGGTCGCCATTTGCTGAATTCGCCTTCATGCGTCGCGCCTTGTTCGGTGGCGTGGCGCTGGCCTGCAGTGCCGGACCACTGGGTGTGTTTCTCATCCTCCGGCGGATGAGCCTGATCGGAGATGCCATCGCCCACGGCATCTTGCCCGGCGCGGCATTGGCGTTCTGGTTGTTTGGTTTGAGTCTGCCGGCGCTGACCCTCGGTGGCCTCGTCGCCGGGCTGGGAATGGCCGGCGCGGCGGCCTGGGTCAGTCGGCGAACTGGCCTACGTGAAGACGCCAGTCTGGCTGCGCTCTATCCCATTTCGCTCGCCAGTGGCGTGTTGCT
This sequence comes from Stutzerimonas tianxiuensis, assembly GCF_053470365.1. NCBI lineage: Bacteria > Pseudomonadati > Pseudomonadota > Gammaproteobacteria > Pseudomonadales > Pseudomonadaceae > Stutzerimonas > Stutzerimonas tianxiuensis. The sequence continues at coordinate 37,145 of NZ_JBPVWS010000017.1, forward strand.
GCTCGGACTGGCGGGTCGCAAGCTCGATCTGCTGCACCTGTTGTTTGGCTCGGCACTGGCGGTCGACACGACCACACTGGTGGGCATGCTCGGCACGGCTGTGTTCAGCCTGCTGGTACTTGCGCTGACTTACCGCGCGCTGGCGCTGGACAGCCTGGATCCGCTGTTTCTGCGTAGTGTCAGCCGCTTCGGGCCGTGGGCACACGCGGCCTTCCTCACGCTGGTTGTGCTCAATCTGGTCATTGGCTTCCAGGCCATCGGCGCGCTGATGGTGGTTGGGCTGATGATGTTGCCTGCCGCTGCGGCGCGCTTCTGGAGCAGACGGTTGCCGGTGCTGCTGCCGCTTGCCGCGCTGATTGGGGCCGTGTGCGTATGGCTGGGGCTGCTGCTCTCCTTCTATGCCAGCCTGCCCAGTGGGCCGTGCATCGTGCTGCTAGCCGGCGCCTTCTATCTATTTTCGGTCGTGGCTGGGCCTGTTCAAGGCCTGCTGCGCTCGCGCGCTTTCCCCATCACCGTCTGAGGTTTCACCATGCGATACCTGTTTTTTGTGCTCACGCTGTGGCTGCCGCTTTCACTGCATGCCGAGGAAAAGCTCAATGTCGTCACCAGCTTCAGCATTCTCGCTGACCTTGCCCAGCAAGTCGGTGGTGATCGGATTGAACTGACTAACCTGGTTGACGCAGATGCCGATGCGCATGTTTATGAACCTAGCCCGGATGACGCCAAAGCACTGCTGCGGGCCGACCTGATCGTCGCCAACGGTCTCGGTTTCGAACCCTGGTTGGAGCGGCTGCTGGCCAGCAGCGAGCCTGCTGGCAAACGCATCAACGCCAGTGCGGGTGTCGTTCCGTTGATGCTGGAGGAAGACGGCGAAAAAGTACCGGACCCGCATGCGTGGCAAAGCCTGACCAACGTCGAGATCTACGTGCGCAACATCACCAAGGCGCTCGTGCAACTCGATCCGGATGACCGCGAAGGCTATGAAGCGCGACGTGACGCCTACCTGGCCCGGCTGCATGCCTTGCTGAAGAGGGCCGATGATCAGATCGCGAGCTTGCCGTCCAGTCAGCGCAAGGTCGTGACCAGTCATGATGCGTTCGGCTATCTAGGCCAAGCCTGGCAGCTGGAGTTCATCGCGCCGCAGGGACTTTCAACCCACGACGAACCTTCGGCGGCCGAGGTGGCGGCGTTAATCCGTCAACTACGCAGCGAAGGTGTGCGAGCGGTGTTTGTCGAGAACATCCGTGACCCGCGTTTGATCGAGCAAATCGCCGAAGAGGCCGGCGCCACCGTTGGCGGCACCCTCTATTCCGATGCGCTCGCCACCGAAGGGCCGGCCAGCACCTATCTCGGCATGTTCGAGCACAACCTCAGCACCCTGATGGCAGCGCTGAAACGGTAGGGTGGATCACGCGATCCACGCGTTGATCGAGCTAGGTGCCGACGTGGCGGTGGATGTAGAAAGCGACATCGACCCTACGAATGGCTGCGTGGCTTTCAAGCTTTGAGGTGTATTACAGGTCACCGATCCGCACGCTCATCAAGCCTTGAGCGTCCCGGCGGTGGATGTAAAAAGCGACATCCACCCTACGAAAAGCTGCGTGGGTTCCAAGCCTTGGGGTGAATTACAGGTCACCGATCCGGTATTCATCTAGCCCCGCGCCATCCCGTCGGTGGATGTAGAAAGCGACATCCACCCTACGAGCGCCGGCGGTGGCTTCGACCGTAGGGTGGATCACGCTTCATCGATCCACGCGGTAGAGCACGCAGTTGCGTAGCTGGCGAGACGATTGATCATCGCGTCAGTGATCTACCGTTCACGATGCCTTTTGGTGTACCGAAACCCCGGCGGCGTAGGTTTCCTTCACGGCGCGGTCGTCGCCGAGGATCATCAGGGCGAAAAGTTTTTCCTGCAGCGTCGTGGCCTGGCTTAGGCGGTAGTCGATCAGGGGAGTCGCCTTGTAATCGAGCACCACGAAGTCGGCATCTTTGCCGGGCTGCAGGTTGCCGATCTTGTCGTCCAGATACAGCGCTTGCGCCCCGCCAAGTGTGGCGAGATACAACGCCTTGAACGCATCTAGTTTCTGACCCTGCAGCTGCAATACCTTGTAAGCCTCGTTGAGGCTCTGCAGTTGCGAGAAGCTGGTGCCGCCGCCGACGTCCGTGCCCAGACCCACCCTCACGCCGTAGCCTTCCACCTTCGCCAGATCGAACAGGCCGCTGCCGAGGAACAGGTTGGACGTGGGGCAGAAGGCCACGGCCGAGCCGGTCTCGCCGAGGCGTTTGCATTCGTCATCACAGAGGTGGATGCCGTGGGCGAAGACCGAGCGCGCGCCGATCAGACCGTGATGGTCGTAGACGTCCAGGTAACCCTTACGCTCGGGGAACAGCTCCTTGACCCACTCCACTTCCTGCTTGTTCTCGGAAATGTGCGTGTGCATGTACAGGTCGGGGTATTCGGCAAACAGCTTTCCGGCCAGCGTCATCTGTTCTGGCGTGCTGGTCGGGGCGAAACGCGGTGTCACGGCGTAATGCAGGCGGCCCTTGCCATGCCAGCGTTCGATCAGCGCTTTGCTGTCGGCATAGCCGGACTCGGCCGTGTCGGTGAGAAAGTCCGGTGCGTTGCGGTCCATCAGCACCTTGCCGGCAATCATCCGCAGATTGAGTTTTTCTGCCGCTTCGAAGAAGGCATCCACCGACTGCTTGTGCACCGTGCCGAACACCAGCGCGGTGGTGGTGCCGTTGCGCAGCAGCTCGCCGAGGAACAGGTCGGCCTGTTGGCGAGCATGCTCCATGTCACTGAAACGCCCTTCGTTAGGGAAGGTGTAGGTTTCCAGCCAGTCCAGCAGTTGCGCGCCATAGGAGCCGATGACGCCGACCTGCGGGTAATGAATGTGGGTGTCAATGAAACCGGGAGTGATCAGCGCGTCCGGGTATTCGACCACCTCGGTGCCGGCTTTCAGGGTTGGAAGCAGGTCAGCAGCACTGCCGATCTGAGCAATCTTTCCATCCTCGACAACCAACAGGCCGTCTTCGAAATACTCGTGAGATTGCTCGATACCCACCTCGCGCGGATCGGCGAGGCAGTGGAGCAGGGCGGCACGGTAGGCTTTTGCTTGGGGCATGGTGAGTCTCGGAATCGTTGTGTAGAGGACATTCGTCGATGTGGAAGGCCGCATTGAGGCGGAGCGCTTAACCGATCTGTATTCGGCTAAACGCGGGGGCGCTTCTCACAAAAAAAGGCGCGGCACGATCAGCCGTTCTGCGAGCGGCGCGAGGCGGGCACCAGCATGGGCACCGGCTTCACGCCGTCCGCGGCTTTCTCACCGCTCTTTTCACCGAAATGGGCGTTGTAGGTGGCGATCACTTCGCCAGCGATGGATACCGCAATTTCGACCGGCAGCTTGCCCTTCACCTCGGCAATACCCATCGGGCAGCGCATGCGTTGCACGGTGTCGGGCTGGAAGCCGCGGTCGCGCAGACGGTGTTCGAACTTGGCGCGCTTGCTCTTCGAGCCGATCAGCCCGTAGTAGGTGAAATCGTTGCGTTCGAGGATGGCCGCGGTCAGCTCCAGGTCGAGTTGATGGTTGTGCGTCATAACGATGAAGTAGCTGCCTGCCGGCATCTCGGCCACCTCGTCGACCACCTCGTCGTTGACCACTTTCTCCACGCCCGCAGGAATATGGGCCGGGAATTCGCTTTCGCGCGAATCGATCCAGCGCACCTTGCACGGCAGACTGGCAAGTAGCGGCACCAGTGCGCGGCCAACGTGGCCGGCACCGAACACCGCAATATGCGCCTGCGGTTGGCCCATGGGTTCGAACAGCAGCACGGTGGCGCCGCCACAGCACTGGCCGAGGCTCGCGCCCAGGGAAAAGCGTTCCAGCCGCGTATCACGCACGCGGTTTTCAAGCATCTCCCGCGCAATTGCCTGTGCCTTGTATTCCAGATGGCCGCCGCCGATGGTGTCGTACAGGCGCTCGCGGCTGACCACCATCTTCGAGCCCGCATTGCGCGGCGTCGAGCCGCGCTCTTCGATGATGGTGACCAGCACGCAGGGTTCGCCTTGTTGCTGCAGGTCGGCGAGTGCTTCGATCCAGGCGGTATTGCTCATGTTCAGTCCTTCCCAGGTGGATCCGCAAAGCGGCTCCACCGAAACGATCATGTTGCGCTGAAGGTGGACAAGCGAAGCGTGTCCACCCTACGTCAGGCCGGCGTGGTTTCCGTTGTCGAGACCGCGACAGTCGCCTGCTTCAACTTGCGCATCTGTTCCACACCCCACAGCACCCGCTCGGGCGTCGCAGGCGCGTCGATCTTCGGTTGGGCCTTGTAGTCGGCCAGGCTGGCGACGGCATCCTTGATCGCACACCAGACCGAAATGCCGAGCATGAACGGCGGCTCGCCGACGGCCTTGGAATGGAACACCGTGTCTTCGGGATTCTTGCGGTTCTCTACCAGCTTGACCCGCAGATCCAGCGGCATGTCTGCCACGGCTGGCACTTTGTAGCTGGCTGGGCCGCTGGTCATCAGCTTGCCCTTGTCGTTCCAGACCAGCTCTTCCATGGTCAGCCAGCCCATGCCCTGGACGAAGCCGCCTTCTACCTGGCCGATATCGATGGCTGGGTTCAGCGAGGCGCCGACATCATGCAGGATGTCGCTGCGCAGCATCTTGTACTCGCCGGTCAGGGTGTCGACGATCACTTCCGAGCACGCCGCGCCATAGGCGAAGTAATAGAACGGCCGGCCGCGTGCCTGGCTGCGGTCGTAGTAGATTTTCGGCGTGCGGTAGAAGCCGGTGGACGACAGCGAGACCTGGCCGAAATACGCCTGCTGGATCAGCTCGTCGAAGGAGACGTACTGGTCACGGATGCGCACCTGGCCGTTCTTGAACTCCACATCTTCTTCAGTGACCTTGAAGTGCCGTGCGGCAAACTCGATCAGCCGCTGCTTGATGGTCTGCGCGGCATTTTGCGCCGCCTTGCCGTTCAGATCGGTGCCGCTGGAAGCAGCGGTTGGCGAGGTGTTCGGCACCTTGTCGGTATTGGTGGCGGTGATCTGGATACGGTCGAAGTCGACCTGGAACACTTCGGCCACGACCTGCGCGACCTTGGTGTTCAGGCCCTGGCCCATCTCTGTGCCGCCGTGGTTCAGGTGGATGCTGCCATCGGTGTAAACGTGCACCAGCGCGCCGCCCTGATTGAGGAAGCTGGCGGTAAAGCTGATGCCGAACTTCACTGGGGTCAGTGACAGACCCTTCTTCAGGATCGGGCTCTTGGCATTGAACGTGCGGATCTCTTCGCGGCGCTTGGCATACTCGCTGCTGGCCTCGAGCTCTGCGGTCATTTCCTCGAGCATGTTGTGCTCGACCGTCTGGTAGTAAGGCGTGACGTTGCGCTCGGTCTTGCCGTAGTAGTTGCGCTTGCGCACATCGAGCGGGTCCTTGCCCAGCTCCCGCGCGACCGTGTCCATGATCTCTTCGATGGCGACCATGCCTTGCGGGCCGCCGAAGCCGCGGTAGGCGGTGTTCGACGCCAGGTTGGTCTTGCAGCGATGGCCGTTGATGGTGGCGTCGCCCAGGTAATAGGCGTTGTCGGAGTGGAACATGGCGCGGTCGACGATGGAGCCGGAGAGGTCCGGCGAGTAGCCGCAGTTGCCGGCCAGGTCGATCTCGATGCCGTGCAGCAGGCCGTCATCATCGAAGCCGACGTCGTACTCGACATAGAAGGGGTGGCGCTTGCCGGTCATGGTCATGTCTTCCATGCGTGGCAGACGCATCTTGGTTGGCCGGCCGGTGAGGTGCGCGATCACGGCGCACATGCACGCGGGGCCGGCGGCCTGGGTCTCCTTGCCGCCGAAGCCGCCGCCCATGCGGCGCATGTCGATTACGATCTTGTTCATCGAGACGCCGAGCACCTCGGAGACCAGCTTCTGCACCTCGGTGGGGTTCTGCGTCGAGGTGTAGACGATCATGCCGCCGTCCTCGGTGGGCATCACCGAAGAGACCTGGGTTTCCAGGTAGAAATGTTCCTGCCCGCCGATGTGCAAGCTGCCTTGCAGGCGACGCGGGGCGCTCGCCAGTGCGCTGGTCGAATCGCCACGCTTGTGGGTGTGGCTGTCGAGTACGAAGTGCTTTTTGCGCAAGGCATCGACGACGTCGATCACCGGTTCCAGATCTTCGTACTCAATGATCGCGGCCATGGCCGCTTTACGTGCGGTTTCCAGGCTGTCGGCAGCGACGGCAATCACCGGCTGGCCGACATATTCGACCTTACCGTCGGCCAGCAGCGGGTCACCGGGCATAACTGCGCCAATGTCCAGCTGACCCGGCACGTCCTGCGCAGTGATGGCGATCGCAACACCGGGTACGGCGTAGCAAGGGGCCGTGTCGATGCGCACGATTCGGGCATGGGCGCGGTCGCTCATGCGGGCATAGATGTGCAGCTGATTGGGGAATTCCAGACGGTCATCGACGTACACCGCCTCGCCAGTGACATGCTTGGGCGCGCTGTCATGTTTGACGCTGCGGCCGACGCCGGTGACCAGGTCCTGCTTGAACAGGGCGGCGATTTCTTCTTGGGACTTAGGGTCTTTCATCAGTTATTTCCCCCGATTGCGTTGCTGTCTGAAATCGCCCCAGGCAAGGCGCAGCCTGAAGATAATGGCCACTCCCTTATCGAAGGCTGCAACGCCGGCTGGGGCGATTTCAGGCGCAACCCGAAGGGACGGGCCAGTTTGGACACAGCGCTGCGTTGTTCGTCGTTCATTTGGAATACCAAACCTCTCTCCTCACGCCTTGCTCTGTGTCCAAACTGGCTCCGTCGCAACGTGGGAAATAACTGATGACAGACCCCGGGCTTATGCATATGCGGTCACCCTTGTCTCGGCTTCCGGGCTTTGTTGCTCAAGGAAGCATTTACGCAGCAGGTTCTGGGCGACCAGCAGGCGGTATTCGCGGCTGGCACGGAAGTCGGTCAGTGGCGTGAAGTCCTGCTCCAGCGCTTCACAGGCCCGCTCGATGGTCTCGGCGGTGAACGGCGCGCCGATCAGCGCGCGCTCGCAGGCCACTGCGCGTTTTGGAATGGCTGCCATACCGCCAAAGGCGACGCGGGCATCGTCGATCAGGCCGTCTTCGAGCTTCAGGTCAAAGGCCGCACAGACGGCAGAGATGTCATCGTCCAGGCGCTTGGACACCTTGTAGGCACGGAACACTCGGTTCGGCTGGGCGCGTGGCACGATGATTTTCTCGATGAATTCACCTTGCTCGCGAGCGGTGACCTTGTAGTCGATGAAGTAATCCTGCAACAGCAGGGTGCGGCTGTTATCTCCTTTGCGCAGCACTACTTGCGCACCCAGCGCGATCAGCAAGGGTGGCGAATCGCCGATGGGCGAGGCGTTACCGATGTTGCCGCCCAGGGTGCCCTGATTGCGGATCTGCAAAGAGGCGAAGCGGTGCAGCAGCTCGCCGAAGTCGGGGTACTCCTCTGCCAGCACTTCATAGCAATCGGTCAGCGGTGTGGCTGCGCCGATCTCGATGCCCTTGTCGGTGACCTCGACTTTCTTCATCTCGGCAATGTGGCCGACGTAAATCATCACTGGCAGCTCGCGGTGGAGCTGGGTGACTTCAAGCGCAAGGTCGGTGCCGCCGGCCAGCAGGCGTGCGTCCGGGTTGGCGCTGTAGATATCGGCCAGATCACCTACGGTCAGTGGCGACAGACAGCGCTTGTCGCCGCTGTTCAGCTCGGCGGTTTCGCTGGGTGCGATGGTTTTCAGCTGGGCGATGGTATCGGCTTCGCGCGCATCGAATTGGTCCGGCTGCTTGCCGCAACAGGCCTGCTCCGCGGCTTCCAGAATCGGGCGGTAGCCGGTGCAGCGGCAGAGGTTGCCGGCCAGGGCTTCGTGGGTGTCGGCCTTGTCGTACCCATCCGCTGATTTTTGCAAGGCAAACAGGCTCATGACGAAGCCGGGCGTGCAGAAGCCGCACTGCGAGCCGTGGCAATCGACCATGGCTTGCTGGACGCTGTGCAGCTGGCCCTGGTGCTTGAGGTCTTCGACGGTGATCAGCTGCTTGCCGTGCAAGGCGGAGACGAAGGTCAGGCAGGAATTGAGCGTGCGGTAGCGCAGGCGATCTCCGTCCAGCTCTCCGACCACGACGGTGCAGGCACCGCAGTCTCCGGAAGCGCAGCCTTCTTTGGTGCCGGATTTACCGCGGTATTCGCGCAGGTATTCCAACACGGTGGTATTCGGATCGAGTGTCTGCTCACGGCGCAGTTCTCGATTGAGAAGAAACTGGATCAAGGCGGGCCTCCGGGGCGTTTTTGTTCTGGGCTCTGGCGGTGGAAATTAGCGTTATCTGACTTTTCGGTCAAGAAATTACTGACTCAAAAGTCAATGCGTCCGATGGACCGTTCCTGACTGACCCCGATTGCCGCCACAAAGCCGGGCCGAGCATGCCTAGAGTGTGGCTCAGGCTGGCTGCTCCTGCTGCTTGCGACGACAGGCGTGGGATTCGGCGCAGCTGGGAGCGCTATTGGGATGGACTGCTGCGACCGGCCCTCCGTTATGCCGCATACGCCACCAAGTTCAACCATCACCAAATTGGATGCAAAAAGCTGACCAATGGGACAACTACCGAAGCTGCCTGAGAATCTGGCCGCCTTCAATAACTGTATTGGTCGCCGCCGATCCGGTTAGGCGCACGGATGGGGATATTTGCCAGGGCTTGGTGCGTCGGAGCTTCAGGCCCCAAGAGAATTACAAGATGTTGCAGAGACTCAAAGACGAGACCTACCTCATCGTCGCGCTCCTGGTAGCAGTGCTGGCGTACGTGTTTGAAGAGAGCCTTCTGCGCGGTGGCCGCACGATTGCGATGATCAGCACGGCGGTGCTTGTGCTGGTCATCGTGTTGGCCTCGGTACGCGTCGCTCACCATGCCGAAGTGCTTGCCGAAAAGGTCGGTGACCCCTACGGAACCATGATTCTCACGCTTTCGGCCGTGCTGGTGGAGGTCGTCATCCTCGGCATCATGATGTCGCACGAGCCTTCACCGACCCTGGTGCGTGACACCATCTACGCAGCGGTAATGCTCGACCTCAATGGCATTCTCGGGCTGGCTGCGCTGATGGGCGGGCTGCGGCACGGCGAGCAACCCTACAACGACGATTCCGCGCGGACCTACAGCGTGATGATCCTCACCGCGATGGGCGTCTCTATGGTCGTTCCTGAGTTCATTCCGCAGGAAGACTGGCGTCTGTACTCGGCCTTTACCATTGGCGCGATGCTGCTGCTGTACGGCGTGTTTCTGCGGATGCAGGTTGGCGCGCACAGTTACTTCTTCAGCTATAGCTACCCGGAGAAGAAGCGTCGCCGCAACGAGCACCCGGCAACTACCCAGGCGTCAGGCAGTGCCGGGCCATCGATCGCCATGCTCTGTGTCGGCGTGGTGATCATTGGCGCGCTGGCCGAGGTGATGTCGCAGACGATGAAGGTGAGCCTGGTCGGAACCGGTGCACCGCCTATGCTCGCAGCCCTGTTGGTGGCAGCTATCGCGGCCGCGCCGGAAATTCTGACCGCCTTGCGCGCCGCGTTGGCCAACCGTATGCAGGCAGTGGTCAACATTGCGCTTGGCGCCTCGCTGTCCACGGTGATCCTGACGGTCCCAATCATGGAGGCCATGGCGCTGTATAGTGGCCAGCCATTTCAGATGGCGATGACGCCGGTGCAGACAACCATGGTGTTGATCACCATCATCGTCGCGGCTATCAACCTGAACGACGGCGAAACCAACGCGATCGAGGGCATGACCCACTTCGTGCTGTTCGCTACCTTCATCATGCTTTCGCTGATCGGGCTGTGACCCCGCTCAGCAGGATGGAACCTCAATGACGTTGCGCATCTATCTCGCTGGCCCCGCTGTATTTCGGCCTGATGCCATTGAGCATGGTGAGCGGCTCAAGGCCTTGTGTGCCGAGTTCGGCTTCATCGGTCTGTATCCGCTGGATAAGCAGGTGCCGAACGAGATCGAGTTGCCGCGTGAGCAGGCGGCCTGGATCTACCGGGCCAATCTGGAATTGCTCGGTCAGGCCGATGCGGTGCTTGCCGATCTGAACTTCTTTCGCGGTGGTGAGCCGGACAGCGGCACCAGTTTCGAAGTCGGTTATGCCACCGCTCAGGGCAAGCCGATCTATGGCTATCTGGACGGGGAGGGCAGCTATGCCGAGCGTCTGCAGCGCCAGCATCCACAGCTTTGTGGCGTGTCCGGTCTCGATTGCGATGGGCTGCAACTGGAAGCGTTCGACCTGCCCGTGAACTTGATGCTGGCTGTGCCCGCTACGCTGATTTGCGGTGGGCCGCGTGAGGCTCTGCAATGCATGGCCAAGGCGCTGCGCCCAGCCCCGCATGCCTAGTCGCGCCTGAGCAAACTGGCCGTCGGCCCTGGCGCGGCAGTTTGCTTTTGACGGGCGTGTTTGCGCTCAAGATTGGCGAATCGAAGAACTGAGAAGCTGACTGCTCCGTCCGGACGCCGGCGAGCGTCGCTGCTCGCCGGTCATACGACTCGCCAGTCTTTGAGCGAAACCTCGGCGTTGGGACTAGCCCGCGATCAGTTCGCGTGCGGCCTGGCTGTGGTTGGCGATCAGTCCGGCCACGTCGAGGCCTTCGATCTGGCCGTCGACCACCCGCCACTGGCCACCCACCATCACCCGGTCGGCCCGGTCAGCGCCGCACAGCAGCAGCGCGGAGATCGGGTCGTGGCTACCGGAAAAACGCAGCTCGTCGAGCTTGAAAAGAGCCAGATCGGCCTGCTTGCCCACCGCCAATTCACCCACATCGTGACGACCCAGCAGCCGTGCTGAACCGCGCGTGGCCCAACCCAAGGCCCGCTCAGGCGTGATCTCTTCTGCACCGTAGCGCAGGCGCTGGATGTATAGCGCCTGCCTGGCTTCAAGAATCATGTTGGAGGCGTCGTTGGAGGCCGAACCATCCACGCCAAGCCCGATTGGCGCGCCTGCCGCTTCCAGCGCGACGGTTGGGCAGATGCCCGAGGCCAGTCGCATGTTGGAGCATGGGCAATGGCAGATGCCGGTGCCGGCCGCGCCGAGGCGGGCAATTTCGTCCTCGTTGAAGTGAATGCCATGTGCCAACCAGGTGCGATTGGACAGCCAGCCAACGCTGTCCAGGTAGTCCACGGTGCGCAGGCCGAAGCGCTGCAGGCAGAACTCTTCTTCGTCCAGGGTTTCGGCCAGGTGCGTGTGCAGGCGCACGTCGTGGTGTTCAGCCAGAGCGGCGCTGGCGCGCATGATTTCCGGTGTAACCGAAAACGGCGAGCAGGGCGCAAGGCCGATCTGGATCTGCGCGCCGGCGCCGCGCTCGTGATAGCGGCCGATCAACCGTTCGCTGTCCTCAAGGATTGCTTCGGCCGTCTGCACGGTGTGTTGCGGCGGCAGCCCGCCATCGGCTTCACCCAGGCTCATGGAGCCGCGGGTCAGCATGGCGCGCATGCCCAACTCGCGAACGACGTCGATCTGGACGTCAATGGCGTTTTCTAAGCCATCCGGGAACAGGTAATGATGATCTGCGGCAGTGGTGCAGCCGGAAAGCAGCAGCTCGGCGAGCGCGACCTTGCTGGCGAGCGCCAGACGATCCGGCGTCAGGCGTGCCCAGACCGGATAGAGCGTCTTCAGCCAGGGGAACAGGGGCTGATTGACCACGGGGCCCCAGGCTCGCGTGAGGGTCTGATAGAAGTGGTGGTGCGTGTTGATCAGCCCTGGCAGCACGACGTGCTCACGGGCATCGAAGGTGCTGTCGACAGGCGTCGAGGGCGATTGCCCGGCGTCGAGCATTTCGACAATCACGCCTCTCTCGATTACCAGCCCGCCAGGGGCTTTCTGATCGTTGGCGGTGTAGAGGGCGAGGGGGTTCTTGATCCAGATACGGCTGGCAGTCATGGCCGGCTTCTCCTGAGTTGAGTTCAGAAATGAGCCAGCTCAGTTATGCCCTGTCTGCTGATCCAGGGGTCTCGTCGGGACGCCCAGATGGGTGTCGGGAAAGACGCGACGCAGAGCACGATAAAGGCTCGGCCCTCGCTTGTCATCCCCTGCGTGCGCGCATGAAAAAGCCGGGCATTTGCCCGGCTCCTTCGTTTGCCTCGATTCAGCCGCCCAGGTAGGCGTCGCGAACCTTGGGGTTGACCAGCAACTCTTCACCGCTGCCCTGCATGACGATGTGACCGTTCTCCAGCACATAAGCCCGGTCGGCCAGCTTCAGGGCCTGGTTGGCGTTCTGCTCGACCAGGAAGATGGTTACGCCATCTTTGCGCAGCTGTTCGATGATGTCGAAGATCTGCTGAATGATGATCGGTGCCAGCCCCAACGACGGCTCGTCGAGCAGCAACAACTTGGGCTTGCTCATCAACGCACGGGCAATGGCGAGCATCTGTTGCTCACCTCCGGACATGGTGCCGCCACGCTGCTGGAAACGCTCCTTCAGTCGTGGGAACAGCAACAGCACCTTGTCCAACTGCTCCTGGAAGTCCGCCTTGTTGGTGAAGAACCCACCCATGGCCAGATTTTCCTCGACCGTCAGCCGAGCAAAGATGCGCCGCCCTTCGGGTACCACGGCAATGTCCTTGCGCATGATGTCGAAGGTTTGCTTGCCTACCAGCTCCTCGCCCTCGAAGCGGATGCTGCCTTCGGACGCCATGGGCGTTCCGCAGAGCGTCATCAGCAGGGTCGACTTGCCGGCGCCGTTGGCGCCGATCAGGGTGACGATCTCGCCCTTGCGGACTTCCACGTTGACGTTATGCAGCGCTTGGATCTTGCCGTAAAAGGTCGAGACGTTTTCGAAATACAGCATGGTTACGCCTCTCCCAGATAGGCTTTGATCACGTCCGGATTGTCACGAATCTGCTCCGGCGTGCCGTCAGCCAGCGGACAGCCCTGGTTGATCACCACGATATGGTCGGAAATGCTCATGACCAGCTTCATGTCGTGCTCAATGAGCAGAACCGTCACGTTGTGCTGGTCACGCAACATGCCGATCAGCGCTTTCAGGTCTTCGGTTTCCTTCGGGTTCAGGCCGGCCGCCGGTTCGTCGAGCATGAGGATGCGCGGACGCGTCATCATGCAGCGCGCGATTTCCAGACGGCGCTGCTGGCCGTAGGCAAGGGTGCCGGCCGGGCGGTTGGCAATGTCGGTCAGGTTGACCTGATCGAGCCAGTGCGCGGCGAAATCCATTGCCTGGCGCTCGCTCTTGCGAAACGCCTTGGTCTTCAACAGGCCGGACAGAAAGCCGGTGTTCAGGTGGCGGTGTTGGGCGACCAACAAGTTTTCGATGGCGGTCATGTCCTTGAACAGGCGAACGTTCTGGAATGTCCTCACCACGCCCTTGCGGGCAATCTTGTGGCCGGGCAGGCCCTGGATCGCTTCGCCGTCGAGCAGGATCTTGCCGTCGGTGGGCTGGTAGAACCCGGTCAGGCAGTTGAATACCGTGGTCTTGCCGGCGCCGTTGGGGCCGATCATCGAGACCACTTGTTTGTCATGTACGGTCAGGCCCACCCCGTTGACGGCCAGAAGGCCGCCGAAGCGCATGGTCAGGCCGCTTACTTCGAGAATCGGGCGGCTCATCGCTTCAGCTCCATGTGGGGGCGTTGCATGGGCAGCAGCCCCTGCGGACGCCAGATCATCATCAGCACCATCAAGGCGCCGAACATCAGCATGCGGTACTCGCTGAACTCACGCATCAGTTCAGGCAGCAGGATCATCACGATGGCGGCGAGTATTACCCCCAGCTGAGAACCCATGCCGCCCAGAACGACGATGGCGAGGATGATGGCCGATTCGATGAAGGTGAACGACTCCGGTGACACCAGTCCCTGGCGTGCTGCGAAGAAGCTGCCGGCGAAGCCTGCAAACGTTGCACCGAGGGTAAACGCGGAAAGCTTGATCACGGTGGGGTTCATGCCCAGCGCACGGCAGGCGATCTCATCTTCACGCAACGCTTCCCAGGCGCGGCCGATAGGCATACGCAGCAGCCTGTTAATGACGAACAGGGTCAGCAGCACCAGCAGCACGGCAATCAGGTAGAGGAAGATCACCTTGTTGATCGACTGATATTCCAAGCCGAAGAACTCGTGGAACGTCTGCATGCCCTCGGCCGCGCGACGGTCGAACGAGAGGCCGAACAGTGTTGGTTTGTCGATGCCGCTGATGCCATTGGGACCGCCGGTGAGATCGGTCATGTTACGCAGCAACAGACGGATGATCTCACCGAAGCCGAGGGTCACGATCGCCAGGTAATCCCCGCGCAGACGCAGCACTGGGAAGCCCAGCAGGAAACCGAACAGCGCGGCCATGGCACCAGCAATCGGCAGCGCGACCCAGAACCCGATCCCGTAATAATGCGAGAGGAGGGCATAGGTATAAGCGCCAACGGCATAGAACCCGACGTAACCAAGATCCAGCAAGCCGGCCAGGCCGACCACGATGTTCAAGCCGAGGCCGAGCATCACGTAGATCAGGATCAGCGTGGCGATATCCACCGCGCCGCGTGAACCGAAGAACGGCCACACCAGCGCCAGCAGAATCAGGCCGATGATGATGTAGCGCTGGGTCGATGGCAGGGTCAGGAAGTTGCCCGCACCAGCCGGTATGCTCGGCAGGTTGGGGGTCGCCGCCCACCCGGCCGCCGCGTGGTGGCGGAACAGCTGCCAGAAGAACATGGCCACGGCGCATGCCGCGATGATCCAGAACGTCGTCGCGTCGCTGCCATGAACTTCGAGGCGAATGCCGACGGTGGTGAGTTTCAGGCCGAACACCGGTACCGCTACAGCGAATACCAGCAGTGCGCTGAAAAAGGCGGTGCGCAGATTGCGAGTCATACCTTTTCAACCTCCGGACGGCCGAGAATGCCGGTCGGACGGAACAGCAGCACCAGTACCAGCAGGCTGAACGCGACCACATCCTTGTATTGATCACCAAAGATATCGGCGCCGAACGCTTCGGCGACACCCAGCACCAGACCGCCGAGCATGGCGCCCGGGATGCTGCCGATACCGCCAAGCACCGCAGCAGTAAAGGCTTTGATGCCGGCCAGGAAGCCGATGTGCGGGTTGATCACGCCGTATTGCATGCTGATCAGAACGGCTGCAACGGCCGCCAGCGCAGCGCCGATGACGAAAGTCAGGGCGATGATGCTGTTGGTGTTGATGCCGAGCAGGTTGGCCATCTTCAGATCTTCGGCGCAGGCACGGCAGGCGCGGCCCAGGCGAGAGCGGGAGATGAACAGCGTCAGACCCATCATGGCAATGATGGTGACGACAAAGATCAGCACCTGCATGTAGGAAATCACCACCCCGTTCATGGCGCTTTCACCAAAGATGAAGTTGCCGGGCATCAGGTTGGGGATCGCCTTGTCTTTGGAGTCCTGGGAAAGCAGGACGACGTTCTGCAGGAAGATCGACATGCCGATCGCGGAGATCAACGGGATCAGCCGGTTGCTGCCCCGTAGCGGTCGATAAGCAACCCGCTCGATGCTGTAGCCATAGGCGCTGGTGACGATCATGGCGGCGGCGAACGCGCCGATCATGAGGATTGGCAGCGAATCGAGCCCCATCATGGTCAGCCCGACGATGGCGATAAAGGTGACATACGACCCGATCATGTACACCTCGCCGTGGGCGAAGTTGATCATGCCGATGATGCCGTAGACCATCGTGTAACCGATGGCTATCAAGGCATAGGTGCTGCCAACGGTCAGGCCGTTGATCAGCTGTTGGAAGTAGTGGTAAAGCTCAGGCATTACGTTCTCCTGAACACCCGCAGCCGTGCTTGCCGCCAATGCGGACCTGCTTCGAAAACGCTGCAGGGAGAATGCAGCGCCGTGGACTCGGTGCGGATCACGCACCTACCTGTCGAGGCGGGCCAGTTCTACAGGCCACTCGCTTGGTTGAAAGTGTTGCTGGGCGTCCCGTGCTTGTGGCCGGGTTGGCTCCGATCAGCTAAAACAAAGCCCACGGCGGATGCCGTGGGCTCTGGGTCGGTTGGTTATAGGTTCACTTGGCTTCGGTCTTGGTGCCGTCCTGGTGCCATTCGTAAACCACGAAGTTGAAGTCTTTCAGGTCACCCTTCTCGTCGAACGAAAGGTTGCCGGTCGGAGTATCGAAGGTGTTGCTGCGCAGGGCTTCGGCCACCTTGGCGGTGTCGGTGCTGCCGGCTTTCTCGATACCCTCGGCAATGACTTGAACAGCGGCGTAGGCCGGGAACACGAACGGGCCGCTCGGGTCCTGCTTCTTTGCCTTGAATGCGTCGACCAGCTTCTGGTTGCGCGGATCCTGATCGAACGACTTCGGCAGGGTGACCAGCAAGCCTTCGGAAGCCGGGCCGGCAATGGCGGAGATTTCCTTGTTGCCTACGCCTTCTGGGCCCATGAAGCGGACATTCAGGCCCTTTTCCTTCGCTTGACGCAGCAGCAGGCCCAGCTCTGGGTGATAGCCGCCGTAGTAGACGAAGTCGACATTCTCCTGCTTGAGCTTGGAAATCATCGAGGAGAAGTCCTTGTCGCCAGCGTTAATGCCTTCGAACAGGCCAACCTTGACGCCTTTCTTCTCCAGGGTTTCCTTGACCGCGGTCGCGATCCCTTCGCCGTACTGCTGCTTGTCATGGATGACAGCCACATTCTTCGGCTTGACGGTGTCAGCGATGAAGTTACCGGCAGTCGGACCCTGCAGGCTGTCCAGACCGATGGTACGGAAAACCAGCTCGTAGCCACGGGACGTGATGTCCGGGCTGGTCGACGCCGCGGTGATCATCAGAATGCCTTCGTCTTCGTAAATGTCGGACGCCGGCTGGGTGGAGCTGGAGCAGAGGTGACCCACGACGAAGCTGACCTCGTCGTTAACGATCTTGTTGGCAACCGCTACGGCCTGCTTGGGGTCGCAGGCGTCGTCATAGACGATACCTTCAAGCTGCTGACCGTTGACGCCCCCTTCCTTGTTGATTTGCTCGATGGCCATCTGGGCACCGATGAACTGCATGTCCCCGTACTGCGCGACAGCCCCGGTAACCGGACCGGCCAGGCCGATCTTGATGTTGTCGGCGGCCAGCGTGTAGCTCGCTGCACCCGTCAAAGCGATAGCCATGAATAGTTTCGAAAGACGCTGCTTGGTCTTCATATGTGCTCCACTTGCATCATTATTGTTTGGATCCTGCGGGCTGCAGTGTCGTTAAGGGCTCAACGTCCCCAAACGGTACGGCAACTGTACCGGCACAGTGTAGAAGCGTCAGCACCTGTTTGCACAGTCAGGATTTCCATCCGGTTGATGAGATTCACCCGAGCGCTATCATTGCGCCCTTTAAGGGAACGGGCGGGTCTCATGAGCGAAGATTCAAGCACTCTCTATGCCAAGCTACTGGGCGAAACCGCGTCGATTACCTGGCAGGAACTGCAGCCGTTCTTCGCTCGTGGCGCGCTATTGCGTGTCGCCAGCGAGGCCGATCTCATCGAAGCGGCGCTGGCCGTCACTCAAGACGACCGTGACACGGTAGCCAAGTGGCTGGCGAATGGCCAGCTGGCCAAGCTGGATGAAAGCCAGGCACGTGACTGGCTGACGCGCGATCCTCAGTTATGGGCTGTGGTGGTAGCGCCGTGGGTGCTGGTCCAGGAGCGAGCCGTGCGACCGTCCCGGCACTGATCCAACGCGCTGCACCGAAACGGGGCGCCGGAAAGTAAATGCCTAGGCAGGCGGGGCAGGCACCAAGCGAGTAGAGTGATGCGGTTGCCGGCTGGCTTGGCAATCATCCGTTACAGGCATGGCTGCGGAGATACCGATGTGACGGCGTCGCTCGAGGGACGGATCAGCACAGTGCGCGGAGCGGTAATCGACGTGGTTTTCACCACGGGCTTGCCCGCGATTGGCGACGCGCTCGATGTCATGCGGGACGACGCTGAGCCCCTGTTGGTTGAGGTGCAGGCGCACCTCAGCGAGCACACGGTACGCTGCATTGCACTGGGCGCTACCGCCGGGCTGCCGCGAGATGGCAGGGTCCTGTCGCGCGGGGGCCCGCTCAGTGTGCCGGTGGGCCAGGCCGTATTGGGGCGCCTGCTGGACGTCAGCGGGAGGCCCGGTGACAAGGGGGAAACACTGCCAGACGACGTCCCCCGTCGGCCGATCCTGCGCACACCGCCTCCGCTGGCAGCCCAAAGCGTCGGCCGCGAACTGTTCGCCACTGGCATCAAGGTCATCGATCTGCTTACACCGCTGGTGCAGGGCGGCAAAGCGGCGATGTTCGGCGGCGCCGGCGTCGGCAAGACCGTTCTGGTAATGGAGCTGATTCACGCCATGGCCGAGCGCTATCAGGGCATCTCGGTATTCGCTGGCGTCGGAGAACGCTCCCGGGAAGGCCACGAGTTGCTGCAGGATATGCGCGACTCCGGGGTGCTCGACCAGACGGTCTTGGTTTACGGGCAGATGAGCGAACCACCCGGTGCGCGCTGGCGCGTCCCGCTGACTGCGCTGAGCATCGCCGAGTACTTCCGCGACGAGCGCCGGCAGAACGTTCTGCTGCTGATGGATAACGTGTTTCGCTTCGTACAGGCCGGCGCCGAGGTCTCGGGGTTGCTCGGGCGTCTGCCGTCGCGGGTGGGTTATCAACCAACCCTGGCCGATGAGGTGGCGGCGCTGCAGGAGCGCATCGTGTCGGTGAACGGGGTGGCGGTGACGGCCATCGAAGCGGTGTATGTGCCCGCCGATGATTTCACCGATCCCGCCGTGACCGCGCTGGCGGCGCACATGGATAGCATGGTCGTCCTCTCACGCAGCATGGCCGCTCAGGGCATGTACCCCGCAGTGGACCCAATCGCCTCGTCTTCGATCATGCTCGATCCTCTGGTCGTTGGTCAGGCGCACGTCGATACCGCGATCGAGGTACGCCGCAGCATCGAGCACTATCGCAGCCTGCAGGACGTAATTTCGCTGCTTGGCGTCGAGGAGTTGGGCGTAGATGACCGGCTGATCGTCAGCCGAGCGCGGCGCCTGCAGCGCTTCCTGACGCAACCCTTTGCCGTGACCGAAGCCTTTACCGGCATGCCAGGCTGCTCGGTCAGACTGGACGAGACCTTATCGGGTTGCCGGGCGATCCTGGCCGGCGAGTGCGACCACTGGCAGGAAAGTTCGCTCTATATGGTTGGCAGCTTGGAGCAGGCAAGAGCCAAGGAAGAGCGTCTTGGCGCGGGGAGCAAACCGTGACCCGGTGCTTGCGTCTGCAGATCAGCACGCCACAGCAGCTACTGCTGGAGCTGGATGACGTGGTCTCGTTTCGCGGCGAGGATGCCAGTGGGTGCTTTGGTCTGCTGGCCGGTCACGAGGACTTTCTTACCGTGCTGCAGCCGACGGTGCTGCGTTGGCGGCGAGCCAGTGGCGAGCAGGGATTTTGCGCAGTCCAGGGTGGCGTACTCAGTCTCAGTCGGCAGGTCCTGCGTGTAGCCTGTCGTGACGGCATCGTCGACACTCGGCTCGAAAAGCTTGAGGCGGGCGTGCACCGGGCGCAGCAAACGCAGGTCGAGAGCGGACGTCAGGCGCGCGTGGAGCATGTCCGCATGCACACCCAGGCGGTGCGGCAGCTGGTGCGCTATCTGCGTCCGGCACAGGGCATCGAACCACCCTTCGATCCGCTGGGAGGACAGCATGAAAGACCAGCGTGAGGCCTTGCGCGAAGCGACCCGGCGGGCGGTTGAGCGCGCCGAGCAGGCCGAGCGGGATCCGGAACCGTCCCTGGCACGGCGCCTGGCTCAGATAGGCGTGCTGGGTTGGGCCATCGTGCTTCCGCTGTTGTTGGGGCTGTTCATCGGTCGCTGGGTCGACCGCCTGCTGGGCACTGGCGTGACCTTTGCTGCAGCGCTGCTCTGCTTGGGTGCGGCGCTTGGTTTATGGTCCGCCTGGCGCTGGATGCACCGCCAATGACCGGCTTGCCGCTTTTCACAGTGCTCTGGCACATCGGCTGTGGTCTGCTGGCCGGCGCCTTTGCCGGTGCTGTGCACTTCCGCCTGCTGGAGCTGAACGTGCGCCTGTTTCTCTCGGGGCGCGCCGGAGTGGCGCTGCTGCTGCAGCTGACGCGCCTGGCCGCCACGGTGGCAGTGCTGGTCGTTCTGGCGCGCCTCGGCGCTTGGGCGGTGGTCGCCGGTGGCGTCGGAGTGGTGCTGGCCCGGCAGCGGGCACTGCATCAGTCTTGGAGTAAGAGTCGATGAGTCCATCATCCCCGCTGGAGAGTGCACTGCTGTTTGAGCTCGGGCCGATGCGGGTCAGCACGGCTGTGGCGGTGACCTGGCTGCTGATGTTGGTGCTGGCCACCGGCAGCTGGCTGCTGACCAGGCGCCTGTCTCTTCGCCCCACTGCGATGCAGAGCCTGCTCGAGTTGCTGGTCGAGACCCTCGACGGACAGATTCGCGACACCATGCAGAGCAGTCCGGAGCGATACCGGGCGCTGATCGGCAGCCTGTTCATCTTCATCCTTGCCGCCAACTGGTCATCGCTGATACCAGGCGTCGAACCCCCCACCGCGGTGCTGGAGACAGACACAGCGCTGGCGCTGGTCGTGCTGGCAGCCAGCATTGGCTACGGTATCGCTGTCAAGGGCTTGGGCGGCTACCTGCGCACCTTTGCCGAGCCGAGCTGGGTAATGATCCCTCTGAATATCGTCGAGCAGCTGACACGTACCTTTTCGCTGATCGTGAGGCTGTTCGGCAACATCATGAGCGGCGTGTTCGTCATTGGCATCGCGTTGTCACTGGCCGGTCTGCTGGTGCCCATTCCGTTCATGGCATTGGACCTGCTAACCGGCGCCATTCAGGCCTATATCTTCAGCGTCTTGGCAATGGTCTTCATTGGCGCCGCCGTTGCAAGGTAAATGCCCCGCTCAACTGCATTCTTATTGGAGGTGCACATTGGACAACATGATCGAAATCGTCAGCATCATCGCCGCGGCCATCGCCGTTTCGTTCGGTGCGATCGGGCCGGCGCTGGCGGAAGGGCGTGCGGTGGCGGCGGCCATGGACGCCATCGCCCGTCAGCCAGAATCTGCCGGCACGCTGTCGAGAACGCTGTTTGTCGGCCTGGCGATGATCGAAACCATGGCCATCTATTGCCTGGTCATCGCGGTGCTGGTGCTGTTCGCCAACCCGTTCATTCAGTGAGCGTGGCGACCCGATGAAGCTCGATTGGTGGACCCTCAGCCTGCAGCTGATCAACGTTCTGGTATTGATGTGGTTGCTGTCGCGTTTCCTGTTCAAGCCGATTCGCAGATCATCGTCGAACGGCAGCGTGTGGCGGCCGAACTGCTCGATCAGGCCGCCGCGGCGAAGGCCGATGCGCAGGCGCTTGATGCCAGTGCCGTTGCGGCGAATGAAGCGGTTGCCCAGACACGAGCGGCGGCGCTTGAGGCCGTTCAACAGGAGGCTGACGCCATGCGCAGCAAGCTGTTGCGCGAGGCCGAAGCCGGCGCTGCGGACAGTCGTGAAAAGGCGATGCAGGCGCTGCAGGACGACCAGCGCGCGGCACGTCGGCGGGCTGAGGCAGACGCGGCACAACTGGCGCTCGATATCGCCAGAAAACTGCTGGCGCGCTTGCCGGCGGATGCTCAGGTCAGCGGCTTCGTCGAAGGGCTGGTGGCGGAGCTGGCGCGGTTGCCCGAGACCCTTCGCGACAATCTGCGCCAGCCAGCACAGCGATTCGAGCTGCACGCGCCGCGTCCTCTTGAGCAAGCCGAGCTCGCCCAAATCCAGCAGGCGCTTGCGACCGCCCTGGGGCAGCCGGTGACGCTGGACGTCATGGTCGACGTCACGCTGGTCGCTGGGCTGGAACTGACCGGAGGCGCGGTGGTGGTGCGCAACAGTTTTCGTGCCGATCTGGACCGCTTGAAGAACGAGCTGCTGGACGCCGAGCATGCCTAATCATCAACACAACACCTACGACTGGCTCGCGCGTAGCCGTGCAGCTCTTGACCGCGTCCGGCTCGGCGCCGAGGCTGGTGAAGTGGGTCGGGTCGAGCAGGTAGGTGACGGTATCGCTCAGGTTTCAGGGCTGCCCGGCGCGCGCCTTAACGAATTGCTGCGTTTTGACGACGCCGGTTTCGGTTTCGTGCTGACGCTCGACGCCGAGCGTATCGGTGTCGTGTTGCTTGACGAAGCCAGCACCATCGCCGCCGGGTCGCGTGTCTATGGTACCGGCGAGGTGCTTCAGGTGCCGGTAGGCCCCGAACTGCTGGGCCGTGTGGTGGACCCGTTGGGGCGGCCGCTGGACCGCGACGAGCCGATCGAAGCTCGGCAGTGGCTACCCATTGAGCGGCCGGCGCCCGCCATCATCGATCGCGACCAGGTGCGCGAGCCGGTGGAGACCGGCGTACTGATCGTCGATGCGCTGTTTGCGATAGGGCGCGGCCAGCGCGAACTGATTATCGGCGACCGCGCCACGGGCAAAACCTCGCTGGCCATCGATGCCATTGTCAACCAGAAACACACCGAACTGATCTGCGTCTATGTGGCGGTTGGCCAGCGAGCCAGCGCAGTGCAGCAGGTGATCGAGGCCGTGCGTGAGCACGGCGCGGCGGAGCGCTGCGTGTTCGTGGTTGCGTCGGCATCAGCCTCGCCGGGCATGCAGTGGGCCGCCCCCTTTGCCGGCTTCAGCATCGCCGAGTACTTTCGCGACCGAGGCCAGCATGCGTTGATAGTCCTCGACGACCTCAGCAAACATGCCGCGACCCATCGCGAGTTGGCCTTGCTGACCCACGAGGCGCCGGGCCGCGAAGCCTACCCGGGGGACATCTTCTACCTGCACGCGCGGCTGCTGGAGCGAGCCGCCAAGTTGTCCGCAGAACTCGGTGGCGGCTCGCTGACCGCTTTGCCGATCGCGCAGACCGAGGCGGGCAATCTGTCGGCCTACATACCGACCAACCTCATCTCCATCACCGATGGCCAGATCGTTCTGGACAGCCACCTTGCTGCCGCCAACCAACTGCCTGCGGTCGACGTCGGGTTGTCCGTCAGCCGGGTCGGCGGCAAGGCGCAGGCGCGCATTCTGCGCGACGTGGCTGGGCGAGTTCGTCTGGAGTACTCCCAGTTCCTCGAGCTGGAGTTGTTCACCCGGTTCGGCGGACTCAGCGACAATCGGGTAAAGGCGCAGTTACAGCGCGGCGAGCGCAGTCGGGCGCTGTTTGCCCAGCCACGGTTTGCCGCCTTGCGCCGTATCGATCAGGTGGCCCTGCTCGCGGCCTTGTCCGACGGAGTTTTCGATGCTCAGCCGATCGCCATGTTCAAGTCCCTGCGCGCACGTCTGCCATCCTGGCTGGATGCGCGGGCTACTGCGTTATCCCAGGAGGTCGAGCGCAGTGGTCAGCTGAACGATGATCAGCGCGCCGCGCTGATAGCTGAAGTCGCGGCCTTGTGCCGCGAGCTGGCGAGTACCGCGACGTGAGCAGTCGCCTCGGGGAGTTGGCCCAGCATCTTGATACCACCCATGAGCTGGCTGGCGTGATTGGCGCCATGCGTGGGATTGCGGCCGCCCGCTCGCACGATGCACAACAGCGGTTGGCGGGTGTTCGGGCCTACGCCAGTACGCTGGGCGAGGCTATCGGTAAAGGGCTTGGGCTTCTCGAAGAGCTTGATCGGCCTGGCACACCGAAAAATGGGGCGCAGGCTCATCTGTTGCTTGTGCTTTGTGCAGAACAGGGCTTTGTCGGCACCTTCAACGACCGCCTGATCGACGCTGCGGCGGACGGTCTGCGGCGCTTGCCCGGTGACTTGCTGGTGGTGGGTGCGCGCGGTCAGGTCAGTACCGCCGATCGCGGGCTAAAGCCGGTCTGGTCGGCGCCCATGGCGGTCCATCCGGATGAGGCCCAGGCGCTCGCGGGGCGCATCGCCGAGGCGCTCTACACCCGACTCGACCCGAAGCGGGTGACTCGCGTTTCGCTGGTGCACGGCATGCCCCGGCAGGCTGGGAAACAGGCGATCGTCACGCGCTCATTGTTGCCGTTCGATTACTCGCGCTTTCCGGTCGAACCCGGCGAGCGGTCGCCACGGACACATCTCGAACGTGGTCAGCTGGTGTTGCAGTTGGCTGAAGAATACGTCTATGCCGAGCTGTGCGAGGCGCTGATGTTGTCCTGTGCCGCAGAAAATGAAGCGCGGATGCACGCGATGATCACCGCTCAGGACAACATCAACCGTCGCCAAGGTGAGTTGCATGCCCAATTCAGTCGCGTTCGGCAGGACGAAATTACCGATGAAATCATGGAGCTTTCGTCGCAGCGCCTGTTCTGAAGGTCTGCCCGGTGGGCGACTCGATTATGCGCGGACCCAGCGCTGGCGGGCCCAGCCACTCAATGCATCGACAGCCAGCACCATCAGCAGCATGGCCAGGATTACCGTCGATGCTTGCGCCTCCTGGAACAGGCTGAGGCTCATGTAGAGCATCTGGCCGAGGCCGCCGGCGCCAACGAAGCCGAGTACGCTTGCCATGCGGATGTTGTTTTCCCACCGGTAAAGGCTGTAGGCGACGAGCTGCGGCCACAAACCCGGCAAGGTGCCGTAGCAGAACGCGGTGACTCGACCGCTGCCGGCCAGTCGCAGCGCGTCGCCTGGTGCGCTCGGTGTGTTTTCCAACGCTTCGGCGAACAATCGCCCCAGCACGCCGGCCGTATGCAGCGCCAGCGCCAGAGTTCCTGCGTTCGGCCCAAGCCCCGCCGCCAGTACCATCAATGCGGCCCAGACCAGTTCGGGGATCGCCCTCAGCGCATTGAGCAGCAGCCGCGCCGCGCCTTTGCCAAACAATCCGAAACGTCCGGCCGCCGGCAGCGCCAGCAGCAGGCCAAGCAATGCTGCCAGTAAGGTGCCGATGGCCGACATCGCCAGGGTTTCCAGCGCGCCGTAACCGATGGCGCGCAAGTGCGGGGCCGACAGGTCGGGACTGAGAAAACCTGTGGCGTATTCGCCCATGTGCGCGAGGCCTTCGCGGCTGAACAACGCGCTGGCTTCGAGCTGCAGATAGCTAAACGATCCGAGCACTGCGATAACCAGGAGCAGCGGCAGGGCGTAGCGCGCGAGCGGTTTCAGACGTACCTCCGGCGCAGCTGCTGGCTGAGCAGGTCGGCCAGCAGCACCAGCACGAGGAAGGTCAGCAACATGCTCGCCACTTCGCCGCCGGCGAACATGCGGATCGACAGGTCCATCTGCTGGCCCAAACCACCCGCACCGACGAAGCCCATCACCACGGAAGCGCGGATGGCGCACTCCCAGCGGTAGACGGTATAGGAGAGCATTTCGCCGGTGGCCTGCGGTAACACGCCGTAGGCGAAGGCCTGCAGGCGCGAACCGCCAGCGCCAATCAGTGCGCGAGTGGGCAGCGGATCGACCGACTCGAAAATTTCCGCATAGACCTTGCCGAGCATGCCGGCATAGGTGATGGCAATGGCCAGTACCCCTGCGGTAGGCCCGAGCCCGACGGCGCGGACGAAGAGCAGTGCCCAGACGATCTCAGGGACGCTGCGCAGCAGAATCAGCAGCCCTCTGACTGGCCAACGCAGCGCCTGCGCCCACCAGTGAGGACGACCGCCGCGGCTGACCGCTGAGATCGACAAGGCGCGGGTCGCCAGCAGGCCGCAGGGGATGGCCACGGCGAGGGCCAAAGTCATGCCGGCGGTCGCGATGGCGAGCGTTTCCAATGTTGCGCGCCCGAGCAGGCGCAAGAACGCGGCATCATGAGCCGGAGGCCAGAATCCGGACAGGAAACTGGCCATGATCTCCGCGTTGCTGCCATCGAAGAGCACACCGATATCCAATTCGCTCAACGACAAGCCCGGCCACAGCAGCGCCAGTGCCACGAGGGTCAGCACCAGGCGTGAGCGGGCGGCGGGGTCGCGCTGGGTGAAGACTGGGTTCAGCATCGAGGAATTTGCAGAGGCTGGCCGGGCATCGCCTGCAAGACTGCCGCATTGCCCAGTTGCTCATTGGCATAGAGCGCTTCGAGTTCGGCCGGCATTACCTGGCTGGACGGCTTGTCAAAGAGGATGCGGCCATCGCGCACGCCAATCACCCGAGGAAAATGCTCCAGTGCCAGCTCAACGGCGTGCAGGCTGGCCAGTAGCGTCGCCTGGCGGCTCATGGCCTCGCGGTTGAGCACATTCAGTGAATAGGCAGCGAGCACGGGGTCCATCGCCGAGACCGGCTCGTCTGCCAGGATCAGTTCCGGGCTTTGGTAAAGCGCGCGTGCGATGCCGACTCGCTGCAGCTGCCCGCCAGAAAGCTGATCGCAACGGGCATAGAGTTTGTCCGCCAGATCCAGCTTGCCCAGCGCCTGCGCAGCACCATCCTTGTCCAGCGGATAGACCAGGCTGAGCAAGCTGCGTACCAGTGACCATTGGCCGAGCCGGCCGGCCAGCACCGAGGTGATCACCCGTTGCCGTGGCGGCAGCGGTGGCGCCTGGTGAATCAGGCCGATACGTGAGCGCAGCTTCTGCCGGGCACCTGCTGAAAGCGACCAGGGGCGGTCACCGAGCACGTCCAGTTGCCCAGTGACCGGTTCTAGATGAGTGGCAAGCAGGCGCAGCAAGGTGGTCTTGCCTGCGCCCGAGGGGCCGATCAGCGCAACCCGCTCGCCTTGAGCGATCTGCAGCTCGATATCGTGCAGTGCGAGCTGTCCACCGGCATGCCGATAGCTGACGCCGGCCAGCCGCAGGGCGGATTTGGCCGGAGACTCATCACTCTCGAGCAAGCCAGCAGACATTGTTGCATGGCTCATTCAAACGCACCCACTTACCCTGGCTTCAGAAACACGGGAGGCAGAGGTGCTACGGCTAGCTGGGCTCACTTCAACAGGCCAGCGGCGCGCGCAGCTTCCTCGATGCCTTCGTAGTTTTCCGGGCGGGTTTCGATGAAACGGGTGGCCGCTTGCAGATCGAGAATCTTCTTGTGTTCCGGATTCTTCGGGTCGAGCTTAAGGAAGGCGGTTTTGATCTTTTGGACCAGCGCCGGGTCCAGGTTGCCGCGTACGGTCCAGTTGTAATCGTAGTAGGGCGGCGTGGTGGAGATTACCCGCACCTTGTCGGTATCGACTTTGCCAGCCGCGACCAGCTTGTCCCAAACCGAGGCATTGAGTACGCCACCATCGGCCTTGCCAGCCTGGACCCATGCTGCCGTGGCGTCATGCGCACCGGAATAGGCGATGCGTTTGAAGAACTGCTCGGGATCGATGCCGTCCTTGATCATGAAGTAGCGCGGCATCAAGCTGCCCGAGGTCGAAGACACGGAGCCAAACGCAAAGGTCTTGCCTTTGAGGTCCTGCAGGGTCTTGACCTCAGGATCTGCAGTGATGAATTTACTGGTGAATTTCTCGTCCTGTTCCCGCTGTACCAGCGGGATCGCATCGCCGGTCTTCAGGTGAGTCTGGACGAAGGTGAAACCGCCGAGCCAGGCCAGGTCGAGGCGGTCGGACGCGAGGGATTCGACCACCGCAGCGTAATCGGAAACCGGGGTGAACTTAACCGGCATGCCCAATTCTTTCTCGAGGTATTCGCCCAGTGGTTCGAACTTGCGGATCAGCTCGGTCGGGGCTTCGTCGGGAATGGCCGATACGCGAAGGACGTCGGCAGCATGGGTGGTGGTAATAGACAACGAAAGGGCAAGGCCGGTAACGGCTGCCAGGGTGCGCTTCAGCATTGTGGTTCTCCGGTTCAATAGCGGAAAAAGCGCGCGGATTATAGAGGTAGAAGGCGTCGACAACGCAAGCATCTGGCCGAGATGGCTTAGTCGTCCGCCGAAACGAAAGCTGGGCGCCGGGTGTAGCAGAGCTTGGTGCGCTGTCTGTCCGGTCGGGTGGATGACGTCGATCAACACATGCTCAGTTCATGCAAAAACCTAAGCGAGTGGTGGCATTTAGCTATTTAAGTGCCATCAAGGGTTGATTAGACTTCGCCGCCTTCAGGGTCGAGGGTTACGACATGAGTGAGTTCAAGGAAGAAAATCGGAAGCTTCATGCGCTGCGAAAACATATCGACGTACTCCTGGCGCACGGGGCCGTTATCACTCAGCGGGATCCGCTCGTCCTCCTTGATGGCGGACAGGTGCTTCGGGTCGACCACGGCATGCTCATCAGCTATTACAAATCCCTCGCATTGATTGAGCCGACCACCGACGGGGAATGGCCGGATTCGTTGCTCGAGATGGCTGCCGATCTCTGCTGCCATCAGCTCGACGAAGCCATCGAAGCCGGGCTTGAAGACAATCCGGAAAGCGGCGCCTCGGCCAGGCAAGGCCAGGCGAGCTGATGCTGAGGGTCAGCCGGCGCTTATCCGTCGGCTAGGCAGGAAGACCCCTATGCTACCGCCTTCATGGATGATGGATTTTTGATTTGAAATCAGCTCAGGACAAGCGTGTACTCCATACGCTCCGCAAACAGGTCGACGCGTTGCTCGATGTCGGCGCGGTCATCACCTCGACAGATCCGCTAACCATTGTTACAGCTGGCGAAACCCTGACAATGAAGCATGGAACGCTTGTCGGCTACTCTCAGATCCTGGACTTGATCGAACCGGTTGCTGACCACGAGTGGCCGGAGGCCTTGCGGCAAATGGCTATTGATCTCTGCATCAAGCAGCTCGACCAGGCAATCGAAGCGTTGAACAACGGTACCGCACCCGCCGAGACGCAGCTTGCCGCTAACGACAGCGCAATCATCGGCTGAACTCCCTCTCTGCACTCCGCCGAATCAAAGCACCCCTATGCAGCTTGCCGACTGTGGCTTTTGCTCTAGCCTGCTCAAAGCAGACATTGAAAAACAGCCGGCACGACATCGCAGCGCCTGAAGCAGCCTAATCTGAATAGACGCCCGCAAACGATCTGACTGAAGGGGAGCCCATGCACAATTCAAGCATGCGCCACAGCTTCATTCCGCCCTACATACTCGACCGGATCATTGCGCACGGCTCGGAGTGGCAGCGCGAGCGGGCCCAGGAAACGCTGGTACAGGTGCGCGCTCTGCTGCCCAATCCCGGGCCACCCAAGCGACAGCCAAGCGTCACCGTGCTGCCTGAGCGAGGTCGGCCGGGCGAGCCGCGCCGTAGCATTCACGATGCGGCGCAACAGATGCTGTTACCGGGCGTGCTGGCCAGAATCGAGGGTCAGCCGCCAGTGGGCGATTCGGCCGTCGACGAGGCCTACGATGCGCTCGGCAAGACCCACGCTTGTTTCTGGCAAGTGTTCGGTCGCGACTCGATCGACAACCATGGCTTTCCGCTTATCGGCACGGTGCACTACGGTGTTGGCTACGAGAACGCCTTCTGGAACGGCGCGCAGATAGTCTTCGGCGATGGTGACGGCGAGATATTCAACCGCTTCACGCTGTCACTGGATGTGGTGGCGCATGAGCTTGCCCACGGCATCATCGAGAGTGAAGCCGGGCTGCTGTATCTCAATCAATCCGGTGCCTTGAACGAATCTCTATCCGATGTGTTCGGCGTGCTGGTCCGGCAGTTCAGCCTCCAGCAGACAGCTCAACAGGCCGACTGGCTGATCGGCGCCGAGTTGCTGACCGACAAGGTGAAGGGCTCGGCATTGCGCTCGATGGCCAATCCCGGCAGCGCCTACGACGATCCGCTGTTGGGCAAGGACCCGCAGCCAGGGCATATGCGCGACTTCATCGACACCCGTGATGACAACGGCGGCGTGCACCTCAACTCTGGCATTCCCAATCACGCGTTTTATCTCGCCGCCCAAGCCCTCGGCGGCTACGCCTGGGACAAGGCCGGGCGCATCTGGTACGACACGCTCTGCGATCAGAGACTGGCCAGGGATGCGGATTTCATCGCGTTCGCCAGTTTGACCATCGAAAACGCAATGATCCGTTTTGGCGTCGGCAGCAGCGAGGCGCAGACGGTCAGGCAGGCATGGGCAGATGTCGGTGTTCTGGTGCGGTAACGGGCCCAACGAGGAGACGTGATGAAACAGTTACCAGCGCTGGGCACGGATGCCACCGTTCGCCTTTCCAGGCAGGGCGGGTTCGCCGCGATGCAGGCGCTTTCTCGGCCACGTGAGATCGATTTCGCCAGTTGCGATGAGCAGCAGCGGGGGCAGGTTTGCTCTGTCCTTGAGGGCTGCCTGCCGCTGGCGAGTGCCACCGCCGGGCAGGGTGATCGTCGTTATTATCAGATCGAGCTCCGCTACCGGGAAAACGACCGTGACAGCGAGTTGCTGCTGCAGGTCCCGGAAGAGCTGGCCCCAGGTGAACTGGTGCGGCTCTGGGACAAGGGCAAGGTGCTCTGACCGGTTTGGCTGCCAGCGTCATTGCGACGCTAGAATCCCATCCCCGGTATTCAAGGAGCCATCCCCATGTCTGATTTGCCCTCTATCGCCTTTGCTGGCATCGGCCTGATGGGATTGCCGATGTGTCGACGACTCCTCGCGGCCGGCTATCAACTGACGGTCTGGAACCGTTCCCCCGAAAAATGTGCGCCGCTGATCGAGGCCGGGGCGAGGCAGGCGGGCAAGCCTGCCGACCTGTGTCGCGACGCGGACGTCGTACTGCTCTGTCTGGCCGATACCGCGGTGGTGCGAGAGGTGGTGTTTGGCGCTGGCGGCATCGTTGAAGGTGCTCGGACCGGGCAGCTCTTGGTCGATCATTCCAGCCTGGAGCCAGCCGCCACGCGCGCCATGGCTGCCGAACTCGAGTCTCGGAGCGGCATGCGCTGGGTCGATGCGCCGGTGTCCGGCGGAACGGCAGGCGCCGAGGCGGGCAGCCTGGCGATCATGGCAGGCGGGCGCGGCGAAGATATCGAGCGGGTTCGACCTGTATTGGCGCACCTCGGCCAGCGGCTGACCCACATGGGCGATGTCGGTGCCGGCCAGGTCACCAAGGCCTGTAATCAGATGATCGTCGCCTGCAATGCGCTGGTCATCGCCGAGGTGGTGGCTTTGGCCGAACGCTCAGGTGTTGATGCCAGCCGCATTGCGCCGGCCTTAGCCGGTGGTTTCGCCGATTCCAAACCGCTGCAGATCCTCGCTCCGCAGATGGCTAACAGCGAGTTCGAACCGGTGAAATGGCGGGTTCGCACCCTGCTCAAGGATCTCGACACGGCCGTGCAGCTCTCCCGCGAAGCAGGCAGCGCCACGCCCATGACCGGGCTCGCCGCACAGTTGATGCGCCTGCATGGCAGCGGGGGCGAACTCGAAAATGATCCCTCTACGCTGGTCACGATGTTCCGGGAGCAAAAGCAATGAGGATCGCCGCCAACCTGTCCATGCTGTTCAACGAACTGCCCTTGGCAGAGCGAGTCCTGGCCGCCCGGCTTGCTGGGTTCGACGGTGTGGAAATTCAGTTCCCTTATGAGCTTCCGGCGATTCGCCTGAAGGAGCTGCTTGAGCGTGCGGGTTTGCCGCTGGTGCTGATCAATCTGCCGGCCGGTGATTTCATGCAGGGCGGTGCCGGGCTGGCGGCGGTGCCGTCTCGGCAGGCTGAGTTCGACGCGGCCCTACAGGAGGCATTGACCTACGCGGCCATGGCGCGGCCGATGTGCGTCAACGTACTGCCCGGCCGGCTGGCCGAAGGCGTGACGCTTGAGCAGGCACTGGAAACCCTGGCCGGCAACCTGCGCAAAAGCGCCGAGGCGTTCGCACCTCTGGGGGTGCGAGTGGTCTGCGAGGCGATCAATCCGCTGGACATGCCGGGTTTTCTGATCAACACCCCGGCGCATCTGCAAGCGCTGCTGGAGCGCGTCGATCATCCCAATTGCCAGGCACAGCTGGACCTCTATCACATGGCCCGACAAGGGCTGGATGTTGCTGCTGGGATAGCACTGCTTGGCGCCCGGATCGGGCATGTGCAGTTTGCCGACTGTCCCGGCCGAGGGGCGCCCGGCACGGGCTCGATAGCTTTCGGGCCGTTGCTCGACGCCTTGCGATCGGTGGGCTACACCGGCTGGTTGGCGGCCGAATACCGCCCCGACAGCCCGGATACTTCGACCGGCCTTGGCTGGCTGGAGGCTTGGCAGCAGAGCTGAACCGTCGCATCGACCGGCATCAGCGAAAATGATGGTGACAGACAGACGCCTGCGAGAACCCTAGAGTCAGTTTCGAGAACCGGTCGGCACACGGCCGGTGCATAACAATAAATCGAGAGCGACGTCATGCAGCCATCCACCCAAGCCGCGAACGCCTGGCGCGTCCTGTTCCTGCTGTTTCTGGCCAACCTGTTCAATTTCTTCGACCGCACCATCCCGGCGATCATTGCCGAGCCGATCCGCCTGGAGTGGGACCTCAACGACTTCCAGTTGGGCCTGATCGGCACCGCCTTCACCATCATCTATGCGATCGCCGGCGTGCCGCTGGGCCGCATGGCCGACATCGGCTCGCGGCGCAAGATCATGGGCTGGGGCCTGACCGTCTGGAGCGGCCTGACCGCCGTCAACGGTCTGGCCTGGAATTTCTGGACCTTTCTGTTGGTACGCATGGGCATCGGCATCGGTGAGGCCAGCTATGCGCCCGCTGCCAACTCGCTGATCGGCGACCTGTTCCCGGCGCACAAGCGGGCTCGGGCGATGGGCATCTTCATGCTCGGTCTGCCGCTGGGGCTGTTGCTGGCCTTTTTCACCATCGGCTCGATGGTGGAGTACTTCGGCAGCTGGCGCGCGCCATTCTTCATTGCTGCAGTGCCTGGGCTGGTGCTGGCGCTGTTCATCTTTTTCGTCAAGGAGCCACAGCGTGGTGCGGCGGAAACAGTGAAGGTGTCGCAGACGCCGGTAGAACAGCCGATTCGCAAAGTGTTTGCGATCCGCACCTTCTGGTGGCTGGTGCTGGCAGGGCTGGCGTTCAATTTCGCCACCTACGCCTGTAACGCCTTCATGGTGCCGCTGCTGATGCGCTATCACGCGGTGCCGCTGGTGGAGGCCTCGATCGC
This sequence comes from Stutzerimonas tianxiuensis, assembly GCF_053470365.1. Classification (NCBI taxonomy): domain Bacteria; kingdom Pseudomonadati; phylum Pseudomonadota; class Gammaproteobacteria; order Pseudomonadales; family Pseudomonadaceae; genus Stutzerimonas; species Stutzerimonas tianxiuensis. The sequence goes on from NZ_JBPVWS010000017.1 coordinate 70,068, forward strand.
CACTGGGGTGATCGTCGGCTTGACTGGCTTGATCGGGTTGACCCTCGGCGGTTGGGTCGCGGACAAGATCCACCAGCGCTTCGCTCGTGGCCGTCTGATCTTCGCCGCCGTAAGCATGCTCATCGCGACCGCTCTGACCGGTTATGCATTGCTCGCCGGACGGATCGAGGTTGGCGTGTTCGTTGCGGTCTTCAGTATCGGCTGGCTGTTCTCCTACAACTTTTACACCTGCGTCTACACCGCCATTCAGGATGTGGTCGAGCCGCGTCTGCGTGCGACCGCCATGGCGCTGTTCTTCGCCGGGCTCTATCTGCTGGGCGGCGGCATGGGCACAGTGGTAGTGGGGCTGCTGTCGGACCATTTCGCCGAGTCGGCAATGCTTGCCGCAGGCGCCAGTGAGATGAGTGAAGTGTTCCGGGCCGAAGGTCTGCACGGGGCCATGTACCTGATTCCAGCCTCGCTGCTGCTGACCATGGTGTTTCTGTTCCAGGCATCGCGCACCTTCTGCCATGACTCCAAGCGCATGACGGACGGCATGACCGACTCCGCAGCCGCGGCCGAGCCGGCACTCGCCTAACGGCGCGCCGCTGCGACAGCACTCGGCTGTCGCAGTGGTTTGCTTGGTTGAGATCGCCGACGATTGGCCTGCATTTGCCGGCCGGCTCGCATAAACTGCGCGGCCGTTTTTGGTAGTCCGGACCGCACATGCACAACCCGTCTCCCGCCCGCGCCTGCGGCATCGACTTCGGCACCTCCAACTCCACGGTCGGCTGGTGGCGTCCCGACGCTGAGCCACTGTTGACCCTGGAAGGCGATCAGCAAACCCTGCCCTCGGTGGTGTTCTTCAACGTCGAGGAGCGTCGTCCGGTGTACGGTCGTCTGGCCCTGTCCGAATACCTTGAGGGCTACGAAGGGCGCCTGATGCGCTCGCTCAAGAGCCTGCTGGGCTCCAAATTGCTGAAGAGCGAAACCACCGTGCTGGGCAGCGCGATGCCGTTCAAGGACATCCTCGGATTGTTCCTGAGCACGCTCAAACAGCGCGCCGAAAACCAGGCCGGGCGCGCATTCGATGAGGTGGTGCTGGGCCGTCCGGTGTTTTTCGTCGACGACGATCCGCAGGCAGACAAGGATGCGGCCGATACCCTGGCTGCGGCTGCCCGGAAGATCGGCTTCAAGGATGTCTCGTTTCAATACGAACCCATCGCCGCAGCGTTCGACTACGAGTCGCGCATCGAGCGGGAAGAGCGGGTACTGATCGTCGACATCGGCGGCGGTACCTCGGACTTCTCGCTGGTGCGGCTGGCGCCGGAACGTCGTCAGATCGATGACCGTCAGGACGATATCCTCGCCACCTCGGGCGTGCATATCGGCGGTACCGATTTCGACAAGCAGCTCAGCCTGCAGGGCGTAATGCCGCTGTTCGGATACGGCAGCCGGATGAAAAGCGACGCGCCGATGCCCACCAGCACCCACCTCAACCTGGCGACCTGGCACACGATCAACGCGGTGTATGCGCCGGCTTCGCTGCGTGCGCTACAAAGCATGCGCTACGACATCGTCGACCCCACCGGAATCGACCGGCTGTTCAGTCTGATCGAACAGCGCGCCGGGCACTGGCTGGCGATGCAGGTAGAACAGGGCAAGATCGAGCTGACTGACCATGAACGCTTCCAGATCGACTTCGCACGAATAGAACCCGGCCTTGAAGCCACTCTCACACGTTCTGTATTCGAAACGGCGATCGACCCCCTGCTCGAACGAATCCGCGCCAATGTCAGTCAATTGCTGATGAGTGCTGGGCTCAAGCATGAGGACATCGACACGGTCTTCTTTACCGGTGGTTCCAGCGCGATCCCTGCGCTGCGCCAGAGCGTCGCCGCTTTGCTGCCGCGGGCGCGCCATGTCGAAGGCAATCGCTTCGGCAGCATCGGTAGCGGCCTGGCCATCGAGGCGCGCAAGCGCTACGGTTGAATCGCCCGTCATGCCTGCTGCCTGAGCGTGGCAGCGGGCCTGAATGGGAGTTGTCATGGGCTACAAGCTGCGTCCGCAAGACCCTGCAGCCGAGGTGCGAAAAGTCGCTCGGCAGGGCATCGACAAGGCCATTGAGGCGCTGAGCGTTGCACCTGAAGAACGCGCCGAAGGGGTGCATCAGGCGCGTAAGCGGTTCAAGGAGCTGCGGGCGCTGCTGCGTCTGGTACGCAAGCCGCTGGGGGACGAGTTCCAGCGTGAAAACCATCGTTTGCGGGATCTGGGCCGCGCCCTGGCCGAGTCGCGTGATGCGACGGCCATGCTGGAAAGTTGGGATGCCCTGGCAAAGCGATTTCCGAGCCTGTTCGCCGAGGCAGATTTCAAAAAGACCCGACGTCGCCTGCAGGCGCGGGCGAAGCAGGCTGAAAGCGGCGCTACCGACCTTGATACGCGCATCGGCGAGGTCATCGATCAGCTGCAGGATGCGCGCAGCTGTGTCGACACCTGGCCACTCCAAACTAAGGGCTTCGACTTGCTGGCTGGCGGCGTCAAGCGCACCTACGCCGACGGTTGTGCTGAGCTGGCCAAGGCCCGGCACGATCTCAGCGATGAGCAGCTCCACCAATGGCGCAAGCGGGTCAAGGACCACTGGTACCAAACGCGCTTACTGGCGCCGAGCTGGCCGAAATTGATGCAGCTGCGCAGCGACTCGCTCAAGGAACTGGCAGATCTGCTTGGCGATGACCACGACCTGGCGATGATGACGGAGCTGATGCAGGCTCAACCAGCGTTGTTCGGTGACGACACACTGCGTGAGCGACTCGGCACAGCCGTAGCCGAGCGCCGCAGCGAGTTGCAGAGCGCCGCGCTCAAGCTGGGCGAGGAAATCTACGCGGAGGCGCCGAACGAGCTGGTGGCGCGCTGGCAGCGCTATTGGAATGGCGCCAGCGGCTGATAGACACTGGTCTGCCCAACGAGCCAGGCATCAGGCCGCCTGGCTGTTGATCTCGTGAATCTTGAGCATTTTTTCCAGCTCGGTGCGGACGAACTCATCGTTGCAGCCGGGCAGGTATTCGCGCAGCTTGCGGATCACCCATTGCTGACCGCGGTCGACGAAGGTCAGGCGCTCATCAAGCGATTCGATAGCCATCGCCTTGCCGTAAAACGCGCCGGTCTCGCGGTTGGGCTCGATGTTCAGGTGGTTCATGCAGTTGAGCACCAGCCGGCAGCTGTCGACCTCGCCCTGGCGGATCTGCTCGAGTAGCTTTTGCTGGGTTGGATCGTTGCACTGCTGCAGGCTTTCACCGGCGACCTTGGCCCCGGCACGCTCCGCGCTCAGCAGGTCCTGGAGCAGTTTTGCTTCCCCTTCCGTGGTGTTCAGCGGGCTCTGTTCACTCATGTCAGGTCTCCTGTTCAGCAAGCCGGTGCACGGCGGCTGCCGTGCACACTGTCGACCGAGGTCGAACGGTCAGAGTTTCTTCGCAGAGATGATCTTGACCGGCGTCAGCGGCACGTTCTGCATCATGCTGCGGTTGCCGGTGGGCACCTGAGCGATCTGGTCGACCACATCCATGCCGCGGACCACCTTGGCGAACACTGCATAGCCGAAGTCGCGGGTGCCATGGTCTAGAAAGTCATTGTCGCGGTGGTTGATGAAGAACTGACTCGTGGCTGAGTCGACGTTCTGCGTACGAGCCATGGCCAGCGTGCCGCGTACGTTGTGCAGTCCGTTGTCGGCTTCGTTCTTGATGGGCGCGCGGGTCTTCTTCTGGCTCAGGCCTTCGTTGAAGCCGCCGCCCTGGATCATGAAGCCTGGAATCACGCGGTGAAAGACAGTGCCGTCGTAGTAGCCGCTTTCGACGTACTCGAGAAAATTCTTCACGCTGACCGGGGCCTTTTCAGCCTCCAGTTCGATTTCGATTTCGCCCATGCTGGTGTTCAGCAGTACGTGAGGATTCTCCGCAGCGAGCAGGTTGCCGGCGAGCAGCAGTGAGCAGGCGGCAAGTACGAGTCGTTTCATGGTCTATATCCTGATATGGGTAAGCCTGGGTCTGCCCGTCTATGCAGGCCGGTAGCAAGGTGCCTTAGCCATCGTGCGAGTGATTGCTTACCGGCTGAACAGGCGATTGCGCTTGTGCATCGTACGTCCTGATCAGGTCGATGAGAATCTGTGTGGCCGGGCCGAGCGGTTTGTCGGGGTTAGTGTAGAGGTAGAAAAGCGGCCGGCGAATGCTGCCCTGGACCAATGGCAGCGGCTTCAGGGCACCTTCGGCCAGTTCGCGATGGATCATGTGGCGGGGCAGCCAGGCAAAGCCCAGGCCGCTGCTGACGAAGCCGACCGAAGTGGCCAGGCTGCCGACCGTCCAGCGCTGTTCGGCGCCCAGCCAGCCGATGTCGCGAGGCTGACGCTGGCCGGAATCGCGCACCACCACCTGCATCTGACTTTGCAGATCCTGAACGCTGAGTTTGCGCTGCAGTTGATGCAACGAGTGGTTGGGGTGGGCGACGGCGACGAATTCGACGGTGCCCAGTTCCTGGCCAAGATAGCCAGTGATATCCAGGCCGCTGATGGCCAAATCCGCTGTGCCGTCCTTGAGTACCTCTTCAACACCGGACAGTACTTCTTCGCGCAACCGCACCCGACAGCCGCGGCTCTGCGGCATGAAGGCGGTCAACGCGCGGATCAGTTTGGCGTTGGGGTAGGCGGCATCGACGACCAGCCGCACCTCGGCTTCCCAGCCTTGCTCCATGTGGTGGGCCAGCTCTTCCAGCTGACCGGCCTGGTTGACCAGTTGCCGGGAGCGGCGCAAGAGCACCTCGCCGGCATCGGTCAGCACCGCCTTGCGACCCTCGATGCGCAGCAGCGGCACCCCCAGCTGTTCCTGCATGCGGGCCACCGTATAGCTCACCGAAGATTGCGAGCGATGCAGTATTTCAGCGGCCTGAGCGAAGCCGCCGTGGTCGACCACGGCCTGCAGGGTTCGCCATTGATCGAGGGTCACACGTGGCACTTTCATTCCATTGCTTTCCTGTTGCGTCGGTCTGGTACGCTGGCGGTCGCCAATTGGAGGAGCCCATAACAAATGAAAAGACTCTGCTTCGCTGCGCTCGTCATCTTCCCACTGAGCGCAGTCGCCGTCAGCTATCCCGTGGAGCTCGAACAAGAGCTTAACGGCGCCGAGGTGCTGGCGAGCACCGAGACCATCGACCGCGACATGGCCGGACTGGTGCTGCAGAACTTTGGTGAGGGCCCTGTGGAGTGTACCGCCGTGTTTCGCAATGGGCCGGAAATGCCGCGCACTCGACGTATTACGCTCGAGGCGGGAGAGAGCAAGCCCATGACCGCCAAGTTCAAGCGCGACGTGATCAAGCTACGCGTCAAGTTGACCTGCGAATCTCAATGACGTCGGCATGACACGCACCCGTCACCGAGCCAGCGGTGAACGCCCGGTGGCTTTTCTCTTGCTGACCATCTGACCGTAGCGGCCGGCTAGCCTGTCGCCGCGCTGTACAAAGACGCCTCTGCGCGCGTCGAACGGGTTACTCTATGCCACGTTTTTTTCGACTTGCTTGAGGTGTCACCCTTGTTTGACCAATTCGCCCTCCACGAACGCCTGCTCAAGGCGGTCGCCGAACTCAAATTCGTCGAGCCGACCCCGGTGCAGGTGGCGGCCATTCCCCCCGCGCTGGAAGGGCGTGATCTGCGGGTGACGGCCCAGACCGGCAGCGGCAAGACCGCCGCCTTCGTCCTGCCGATGCTCAATCGGTTGATTGGCGATGCCGTGGTGCGGACCGATGTGCGTGCGTTGATCCTGCTGCCGACCCGTGAGCTGGCTCAGCAAACACTCAAGGAAGTCGAGCGCTTCTCGCAGTTCACCTTCATCAAGTCGGCGATGATCACTGGCGGCGAGGACTTCAAGGTCCAGGCCGCCATTCTGCGCAAGGTGCCGGACATCCTCGTTGGCACGCCGGGGCGGATGATCGAACACCTCAATGCCGGCACCCTGATCCTCAAGGATGTCGAATTGCTCATCCTTGACGAAGCCGACCGCATGCTCGACATGGGCTTTGCCGAAGACGTACAGCGACTGGTCGGTGAATGTGACAAGCGCCAGCAGACACTGCTGTTCTCGGCCACCAGCGGCGGGGCGGCGCTACGCGAGATGAGTGCCGCCGTGCTGCGGGACCCGCTGCACCTGCAGCTCAACCGCGTTAGCGAGCTCAACGAAGGTACGCGCCAGCAGATCATCACGGCCGAAAACACCGAGCACAAAGAAAAACTGGTGCACTGGCTGCTGGCCAACGAGACCTACAAGAAAGCCGTGATTTTCACCAACACCCGCGTGCAGGCCGACCGTCTGTATGGCCGGTTGGTAGCCGAGGGCGTGAAGGCCTTCGTTCTGCACGGTGACAAGGATCAGAAAGACCGCAAGCTGGCCATCGATCGGGTCAAGGAAGGCGGGGTCAAGGTGTTGGTGGCAACCGATGTGGCCGCGCGCGGATTGGACATCGAAGGCCTGGATCTGGTGATCAACTTCGATATGCCCCGTTCGGGCGACGAGTATGTGCACCGTATCGGCCGCACCGGTCGCGCCGGAGCTGAAGGTCTGGCGATCTCGTTGATCTGCCATAACGACTGGAATCTGATGTCGAGTATCGAGCGCTATCTGAAGCAGCGCTTCGAGCGTCGGGTCATCAAGGGGCTGAAAGGCAGCTATGGCGGCCCGAAAAACCTCAAGGCGTCGGGTAAGGCCGCCGGCACCAAGAAGAAAAAAGACGACAAGAAAAAGACTGCTGACAAGAAGGTCTCAGCCAAGCCGGTAGCCAAGCGTCCGAAAAATGCCAAGCGCGAAGCGCCGGCGTCATCGGTCGTCAGTCAGGACGGGCTCGCCCCTCTACGGCGTAAAAAGCCCGCCGCAGAGTGATCTGCAACAGCCGGGGCGGCATCACGGCCCTGGCTCGTTCCACCCCTATCGCTCTTCTGCTGGTGCTATAGGGGCCTGCTTCTCCGCCTGCTCCACGTGCTTGATGCGTTTTTCGTAGGCTTCACATTCGCTGCCGAGCTGCTCGGCAGTCTGCTTGATCTCCATATCGCGCAACTCTTCGTTGATCTTCGCGGCACGCTTCGGATCACTCTCGGTCAGGGCGTTGACGCGGTCGGCCAGCTCTTTGGCCTTGGCATTGATCTGGTCGGTGGTGCATTGGTCGGCGAACACTGGCTGGCTGGCCAGCAGGGCGAGGGTGAACGGGACGATCAGACGTTTCATGGTGCGCTCCTTAATTAACGACCTAACTGGTGGATCGCACCTGGCGCGCTTTAGTTCAGCCTATTGCGGTTGCGCTGGATCGAACCATGCCGCGGCGGATGGGGTCCGAATAGCGATGGCCGCCTCCCCGAAGCGGCGCAACAGGAGAACGGACATGACCTACGACTGGGACTTGATGCTACGCCTGCTGCGCGAAGCGCAGAAATCCGGAAACGAGAGCTTCACGCCACGTCAGTACGCTGACGAGCATGCCCTGGCGGCGGAAGAGGCCGGTCAGCCGATGCCCAACATGGCTTCCTTGAAGGCCGAAGCGCAGAACTACGAGAGCCTGCTGTTCGAGGGCGGATACATGGTGGCGCGTCCAGAGGAAGAGGGCGGCAATGGCGAGAATTTCGTGCTCACTGATCGCGGTGTACGCCTGATGGAGATGCTAGAGGGTGGTGCGGGTCGAACCGAGAACCGTCGCCGTCTCGATGAAAAAGGTGAGGCGGCGTTGGTCCCGGAAGTATTCGACGGTGTCGCGACGGCAGGCTAGTACTTAAACGAAAGTCGCCCCGCAGCGACGGGGCGCCGATCGTGCATTATCGCAGCGGGCCAACGGCCCCGCAGGATTTGTTCGCTGCGTGCTTCTGCAATATGGGCAGCTGGGGACGAGGCTTGCCGCTTTTCACGTCCAGTGACAGCGCATAGTCGCCCCACCAGGGGCCGGCGGCCCAGTAGGTGCTGGGAATGCAATGCTGGCCCAAATACTTGAGCATGTTGTCCATGGCAACCACGGCCGAGGGAGAGAAGTCCGGCGCCCCGTGCTCACCGATGAAGCCACGCAGGCGATACCTGTTCAGCCACTCCACAAAGGGTTTCGCACGCACCACACCAATCATGGGGTCGTATTTCTCGTATCGGTTGGTGTAGTAGCCCGAGTAATCCTTGTCGAAGTAGAGATGCGCCTCGAACATCAGGTTGTTGTTCGGGTCGCGCATCCACGCGTCCTTGACCAGCTGGGTGTTGTAAGACGGCCAGTGGAAGGCACTGGACCAGCGATCACCGGCGATGACCACCCACTTTTCGGCATCGATGCTGCGGATGCTTTTTGCCGCTGCCAGCGCGGCGGTAGGCCACTTGCCGTTGGTGGTGTGTGGCTCGTTCATCAAGCCATAGCCATAAACGGCCGGATGGCTGGCAACCTTTTGTGCAATGCGTCGCCAGGCATCGGCAAACGCGCTCACCGGCACCTCGTTGGAGCCGATCATCTTGCCGTGATAGCGGTAGTAGTTATGCATGTCGAGGATGACCTGCATGTTGTATTTCTTCGCATGGTCGAGCGTTGTCAGCATGCGGCGGAGTTCGACGCTGTTCAGCTCACCGTTGAGTCTTGGCTGAATTCGCTCCCAGCGAAAAGGCAGGCGGACCAGCTTCAGGTTGCGCTCGGCGTAACGCTTGAAGTCGGCTTCACCCGGGTAGATGTACTGCTTCAAGTACACCCCTGGGAGTCCGACATCTGCCCCGAACTCTGCCCCGGCTAAGTTGATCCCGACCAGGTTGATCGGGTTTTCCGGCGCTGCGTTCCCTGCCGCTGGCGTGCTGCCGACGCTGGGGCTTGTATTGCTGAAGCCGGTGCTACTGACCGAGAGGGTGCGGGGATAGCCCACCGCCTTGCCGTTGATGGGCCCGCCATCGACCATGACGGTCATGTTGCCGCCGGAGTGGTAGATAAGGTTGATGGTGCGCACCTGGCCATCGAAGAAGCGGATTTTCGCGCCCTTGTGGAAGGCCGCCTTGTTCTCCGCCGTCGCCTTGACCGAGACGCCGACGAACTTGCTGGTGTTGTAAATACCGTTGACGAAATCGCCGCCGTTAAAGGCGTTGAGTGCTGTCGTCATGGACGAGCCGGTCGCAGGCTGGCTAACGATCGGCTCTGGCGCCGGAGCAGCGGGCTTGCTTGGAGCAATTGGCGAAGCGGGGGCACTGCTGCTGGCGGTGGAGAACAGCTTGTTCGGATGCCCGAGCTTGCCGTTCAGCGCCGCGCCCGCAAGCATCACGCTCATGTTCTTGCCGGATACATACACGGCGTTGATCTTGCGCACCTGCCCGTCAGCCAGTTTTACCGAGGAGCCGACCTTGAATGCCGAACGGTTCGCGCTGTTGGCGGGTATGGAGAAGCCAGCCGACTTGCGCCATACCCCGTTCAACCAGTCGCCGTTGGTGTAGTTGTTGATGGCAGTGACGTGGGTCGAGGTGCTGCTGAGCTGGTCGCGGCTGCTAACCGAAGGTTTTCCATCGGCCACCGCAGCCGTACCTAACGCCGCAACGGTTTTCGGGTGACCATTTTTCGACGCGTTGAGGGTGGCTCCAGACAGCATCAGGCTCATGTGGGCGCCGGAGTAATAAATCACCTTGATGGTGCGAACCTGACCGTCGGCCGTTCTGACCTGAGCGCCTTTCCTGAAGGTTGCTTTGTTGGCGGCCGTGGCCGGTATGGACAGGCCGGCCGACTTGCGCCAGCTGCCTTTGAGCCACTCTGGGCCGGTGAAATCATTGACCTGGGCCGTGGCGACAACTTGTTGGGTAGTCACAGTGGCAGTGGCTGCTTGGGCAGGCTGGATTGGGCTTAAGCCTATACCTGCAGCGAGCAGGGCGGCACTGAGTAGCACGTTACGTGTGCAGACCGTCGTTTTGAAGAGCATTGAAATCTCCGGAACTTAATACGACAAAGGGGCTTAACCCTTTAAAAAGTGCGGAGGCATCCAAGGACCCATGCATCGAACGAAGCACCGACCACTGACGCCACCATGCAACGCGTTTTCGCGCCGGAAGTATCGTGGCGTCGCGTGCATAGTCTTTATATAGATGCGGGATTAATTACTGAAGTTAAATTGGCGCCATTAAAAGCAACTGTTGGCGAGGTAATTAATAGTTTTACCTATATGGCCACTATTGTGTGGCAGTTAAATATCAAATTGATTCTATCGATTAACTGTTTGAATTCATTGTGCTTATAGTTGCGTAGAACAATTTCGAGCGCCCAGCGGAGCCTTATCCGCCGCTTCGCTTACACGCCTCGCTTATAGCGCTCGTCTTGTTTCAGAGTGTTTCAAAGCTGATGCTCATGAGCTTCTGGTCATGAAGTGCGCTGCTGCTGAGTGTCAGCGCGGCGTTCCAGCAGAGGGGAATCGGTTCTCAGCGCACGTGCTGCAAACTGTCGACGGTCAATTCCAGTGCTTTGCGCATATCCAGACGGGCCGAGCGGCCAATGTCCTGGTTGTCGAGCCGGTAGCTGCGCTCCGATGGCAGGATCGGGGCTGTCAGGTCGTCGCCTTCGACGGCTTCGAAATCGCTGTTGCGGCCGATGGTCAGCGCGCTTCGGCGCAGCAGTTCGCGCAGCTGTTCAGGCTCCAGGGCCGGGTTAATCGATAGCATCGCACCGACTACCCCGGTGACCATCGGGGTGGCGTACGAGGTGCCGCAGTGCACTTCGCCGCGCTTGCCAGGTTCCAGCGTCGCGGCGCGGGTGCAGGCCGACGCGGTGATGTCGACGCGCATATCGATGTTGGAGGACGGGCGCTTGGTGACGTAGGAAGGATGCTCGACCGGCACGTCCTTGGTGAAATCACGCTGGTGAGCACCCACTACCAGGAGTTGTTCTGTGATGAACGAGGAGGGCAGGCGGTAATCGTCCTGACCGGAATGGGCCGAGCCATTGCCCGCCGAGTTCACCACCACCACATCTGGATGCTCGCGGCGCAACCAGAGAAAGAACTCTTCGAGCAGCTCTTCGTAACCGCTCATCGCGACACCGGAGCGCACCAGTGAATCGATCTCCTCTCCGTCGATATCGAGTGTGCCAACGCGGTGAATACCCCAGCTCCAGTTCAATACCCTCACGCCGTCTTCGACCAGATTGACCGAGGCCGCGACGTTGGCGGTGATGCCTGCGTCCGAGTTGCGCTCGACGATGACCTCGAACCCTGAACTCGCCGGCTCCAATGCGCTGAGAAAGCCGCTGTCGCCAGGGTCGACGCTGCGTGCCGCGAGGATGCCGGTAACGCTGGTGCCATGATCGGCTGGGGAAGCCGCATCACGGGCATAGACGCAGGTTCGTGGCTTGGCAGGGTCACAAGGGCCAAGGTAGGCGGCGAATTCGGGCGAGTCGAAGTCGACGTCGCGTTCAACAATGCCGATGCGCACCGGGTGAGTGCTGATCGGCGGTTTTTTCGCGGGCAGGCGATGCAGGTAGAAGTCCACTGCATCGAGAAAGCGGTTGGCCACCCATTCGCTGTTGCGCGGCTTGCTTTGCTGATCCTCCTCCACCGGCTCCTCGGCGCCGGATTCCTCCACGACCACAGCATCCACACTCGTCTCGCTGCCTAGGCGCAACACCAGCGCGTCACGTTCAGTCAGGTTGCTGGCCGGCAGACGCAGTTGATAGGTATTGAGCGGGGCGATGGCGCCGACGACTTCGGCGCCGTACTTCGTCGCCAGACGCTGCGACTCCTCGAGCCCGTCGTGATCCTCTTCGATGATCAGGCTGACCAGGTTCACATAGGTGGTCAGGCCGTCCATGTTCTTGGCGACGGCATCGGGGCCGGCGGCCAGCACATGGCTGCCATTGAGCGTAAGCCAGACCGGGTTGCTGCGGCGCCCGCCCTGTTCCAGCCAGAGGGGACCGCTCTGATGACCGTCCGGGCTCAGGGTCAAGCGCAGTCGGCCGCCATCTTCCTGGCGGATATCGACTGCCTCGCCGCTCAGCCTCACTTCAAGGCTGCTTGAGTCGAGCCCTTCGCTTCGCAGGCAATAGGTCAGCTGTTCGGTGGAAAACAGATCACCGCAGCGCTGCAGATCCTTGATCCGCAGCGGTTGTTCTGCTGCCGTTGCGGTGCCGAGTCCAAAGGTTAGAGCGAGAGCGCTCAGGCGGTAGATGAATGGCCTCACGGACGGCGTTGCAGGTAATGCACGCTGAACAACGCCTGGGCATCGGTCCACTGGCCACTGCAGTCGAAACCAGCACTATTGGCCAGATCGGCAAATGATTGCAGGGTGTACTTGTAGGAGTTCTCGGTATGAAGGCTTTCGCCGGCATCGAAATGAAACCGCTGCCCTTCGATGGTCACGTCCTGCGCCTCGCGGCTGATCAGGTGCATCTCGATCCGCGAGTCCTGCTCGTTGAAGAAGGCCTGGTGGGCGAAGCGCGATGGATCGATGTCGCTGTCCAGCTCGTGACGAATGCGCTGCAGAAGATTGAGGTTGAATGCGGCGGTGACATGCGCGCGATCGTTATAGGCGGCCTCCAGTACGCTGCGCTCCTTGACCAGATCGACGCCGATCAGCACGCCACCGCCGGGCGGCAGAATCTCGTGCAGATGGCCGAGCAGCTTGCGCGCTTCCAGGGGCGTGAAGTTACCGATGCTGGAGCCCGGGAAGAACACCAGTGGATGATGCAGGGTGAAGTCGTCTGGAAGCTTCAGTTCATCGGAGAAATCAGCGCAGGCGGCGTGCACTTCGAGCCAGGGATAGTCCGCGGCCAGGCGCTGGGTGCTGGTGAGCAAAAAGTCTTCGGAAATATCGATGCCCAGGTAGCTGACCGGGCGCAGACCCTCCAGAAGCAGGCGTACCTTGCGGCTAGCGCCGCTGCCCAGCTCGATGAGGTCGGTCTGCGGGCCGGCGATCTCAAGAATGTCATTCGCCACGTCGGCGAGGATCTTTTCCTCAGTGCGGGTCACGTAGTACTCCGGCTGCAGACAGATCTGCTCGAACAGCTCCGAGCCGCGCCGGTCGTAGAAGAACTTCGGCGAGATCCGCTTGGGCGAGGCAGCGAATCCCGCCAATGCCTCGTCACGCAATGACGTGTCGTGGGTCGGCTGGGTCTGGTCATGAAAATGGACGGCTAGTGCCATGGGTCATAGCTCCCTGGCCAGGCGCAGCCCGGCGAATTGCCAGCGCATCGCTGGTTGAAAGAAGTTGCGATAGGTCGCGCGGATGTGCGCCTCGGGTGTTGCGCAGCAGCCGCCGCGCAACACCATCTGGCCAGACATGAACTTGCCGTTGTATTCACCCAGGCTGCCTTCCAGTGGATGGAAGCCCGGGTAGGGACGATAGGCACTGGCGGTCCATTCCCAGACGTCACCGAACAATTGCGCCGGCCCTTCATGCGGCACGCTGGCAGCAACAGGTTGCAGATAGTCGCTTTCCAGAAAATTGCCGCGCCGGGGCTGGTCGGTGGCAGCCACCTCCCATTCGGCCTCGGTAGGCAGGCGGGCGCCGGCCCAGCGCGCATAGGCATCGGCCTCATAGAAGCTGACGTGGCAGACCGGCGCCTCCAGGTCCAGCGGGCGCATCCCGCCAAGTGTCATTTCATACCAGGCGCCGTCATCGCGGTGCCAGTACAGCGGCGCATTCCAGCCGTGCTGGCGAATATGTGTCCAGCCGTCAGACAGCCAGAGCTCGCTGCGCGCGTAGCCGCCGTCGGCAATGAACGACAGGTATTCGCGGTTGCTGACCAGGCGGTCGGCCAGCTGGAAGTCCTCGACGAACTGCCGATGCCGCGGCGTCTCGCAATCGAAGGCGAAGCCATTGCCAGCATGGCCGATGTGGTGCACACCGCCGGCGTAATCGTGCCAGCGAAGACGTTCGCTCTGCAGCGCAGGGGGCGCTTTCAGGTCGTCCCGGTAGACGGGGTGCAGCGGGTTCTGCGCAAGGATGTGCTTGATGTCCATGAGCAGCAGTTCCTGATGCTGCTGCTCATGCTGCAGCCCCAGCTCGACGCGGCGCACGATTTCGGCGGCGTGCTCTTGTGGGGGATTGACCAACAGCTCGGCCATGGCGCGGTCGACGTGATGACGAAAACGGTAGACGTCGTCTACACCGGGGCGGGAGATCAGCCCGCGCTGAACCCTTGGAAAAGGCGTGCTGTGGGTTTCATAGTAGGAGTTGAACAGGTGATCGTAAGCGGCATTCAGCGTTTTGTAGCCTGACTGATAGGGCTTGAGCAGAAAGGCTTCGAAGAACCAGCTGATATGCGCCAGATGCCATTTCGGCGGGCTGACATCAGGCATGCTCTGGATGACGTAGTCCTCGACCTGCAACGGTGCGCAAATCGCTTCGCTGGTGGCGCGAACCTGCTGGAAGCGCCGCAGCAGATGATCCATCTCGGCCAGGGCCGGTTGCTGCTTCGGCTGTTGTGCCAGGTTACCCATGGGCATCCCCCCGATCGATGCATGGAGCGGCCAAAAACCGCTTCTATAAGCGACCCGAAGCGAGGCGCAAAAGTTTCTCGCAAGAGGTGCCGGTCGCCTGTCTCAGTTATTCGTCAAAGCAGCCCAACGCTAAATAACCTGGTCTCCGGCCTGTCGTTCAAGTTGCAGTCATCTGATTTCGGGACGGCGCCTCCAGCTACTATTGAGCGCCGGTTAATCGTCTGCGAGCGGCGGGACGGGCCGAATCAGGATCTCATTCACATCCACATGGCTCGGTTGCGACAGCGCATAAACCACCGCACGGGCTATGTCTTCGGGTTGCAGGGCATAGGGTGGCGGCTGGTCGAAGAGTGGCGTATCGACCATGCCCGGCTCAATCAGCGTGACGCGCACGCCGGTGCCGCGCAGTTCTTCGCGCACGCTCAGTCCCATGCCGGTCACCGCCCACTTGCTGGCGCTGTACATCGAGCCGGGAATGACGAAGCGGCCGGCGGCCGAGCCGGTCAGCAAGACATGGCCCCTGCTGGCTTTCAGCGCTTCTAAACTGCAGCGCAGCGTCAGGCCTACGCCATACACATTGGTCAGCAGCATCTCGCGCCAGACTTCAGGGTCCGCGCCGCTGAAGCCGCCTTCGCTGCCCGGCATTCCGGCGTTGGCGTAGACCGCATCGAGCTGACCGAAGTGGTCGAGCACCCGCTGCATCATGGCCTTTTGCTCCGCGTATTCCTTCACATCACAGCGAATGGCCAACGCCCGGTCGGGACCGCCGAGTTCGTCCACCAGCTCCGTCAGCTTGTGCTCGGAGCGGGCGCCCAGGGCGATGCGATAGCCAGCCTCGGCTGCGATACGCGCGGTGGCGGCGCCAATCCCGGAGGACGCGCCTGTGATCAGAAGAACCGGATCGGTCATGCTTTCCTCTCGGAATCTAACGGATCAATAGTTAGGCGGCGTCTCTGGGATGCCGGTGTCGTCCGTTATGGCTGGCATGGTCCAGGGCTCGAGGCGTTGGTCCTTGTCTTCTACGTCCAGCCTGGCCTGTTCGATGACCCCGCCAAGGCGCTGCGGGCTGGTGTATTCCTCGCGCGACACGCTGGGCACGCGCAATATTTCGGCACCGCTTCCGGACATCACGGTAAAGCCGAAGCTGTCTTCGTCCGGGTTGGCGCTGGTCACGCAGCCACACGGAAGGAAGGCTTCGGAGACGAGTTGCATCGCTTCATCAAGATTCAGGGGTTGGTTGCTCATGGGGTTCTCCATCGACGGGCTGTCTCAAGTGGACCTCCAAGCGGCGGCGCCGTTTCCTTCTACCTGACGGGCATGCGACGGGCTGCGGCGAGACGGCCTTGTAGATGCGCTGCGTCGACAGCATATTCAGGTGATGACAAACTCCACCGTTCCCGACGCGCTGGCGACCTTCCACCCAGCAGTGGCTGGCTGGTTCGTACGCAGTTTCCCTGCACCGACTCCTGCTCAGGCACGCGCCTGGCCACTGATCCGTGCCGGCCGATCGACCCTAGTGGCTGCACCCACCGGCTCGGGCAAGACGTTGACCGCTTTTCTCGCCGCCATAGACCAACTGGTGCAGCAGGGCGTAGCCGAAGGTGGCCTGCCGGACCAGACCTCAGTGCTCTATGTCTCGCCGCTCAAGGCGCTGTCCAATGACATTCACGTCAATCTGGAACAGCCGCTCGCGGGTATCTCGGCAGAGCTGCAAGCGCTCGGCCTGCCACCGCTGACGATACGCACCGCTGTGCGCACGGGTGACACGCCACAGGCCGAGCGCGCCGCGATGCGCAAGCGCGTGCCACATATTCTGGTGACGACGCCGGAGTCGCTCTATGTGCTGCTCGGCTCCGAGTCCGGCCGGCAAATGCTGGCCGGTGTGCGTAGTGTGATCGTCGATGAGATTCATGCCATCGCCGGCAACAAGCGTGGCAGCCATTTGGCTTTGACGCTGGAGCGGCTGGAGGCGTTATGCGGGCATCCGTTAGTGCGCGTCGGGCTCTCGGCGACACAGAAACCCATCGAGGCAGTGGCTGATTTCCTGGTCGGTGTCGATCGTCATTGCGAAATCATCGATGTGGGCCATGGCCGGTCGCGTGACCTGGCGCTGGAAGTGCCGCCGGTCCCGCTGGAAGCAGTGATGAGTAACGCTGTCTGGGAGCTGGTCTATGACCGGCTGGCCGTACTGGCCGGTGAGCATCGAACCACGCTGATCTTCGTCAACACGCGGCGCATGGCGGAACGCGCGGCGCGACACTTGAGCGAGCGGCTGGGCAATGCCGTGGTGGCGGCCCATCACGGCAGTTTGGCGCGCGAGCAGCGGCTTGATGCCGAACAGCGACTCAAGCGCGGCGAGCTGCGGGTACTGGTGGCTACTGCGTCGCTTGAGCTTGGGATCGACATCGGGGACGTCGAGCTGGTCTGCCAGCTGGGCTCGCCGCGGTCCATCTCAGCGTTTCTGCAGCGTGTCGGACGCGCTGGTCACCAGGTGGGTGGCGTCTCCAAGGGGCGTCTGTTTCCCAGCTCACGCGATGACCTGATCGAATGCGCCGCCTTGCTCGACAGCGTGCGCCGCGGCGAGCTCGATACGTTGGTGATACCAGAAGCCCCGCTGGATGTGTTGGCGCAACAAATCGTGGCCGAAGTGTCGTGCCTGGAGTGGCAGGAGGATGCCTTGCTGGCGTTGATCCGCCGCGCCATGCCTTACGCCGGATTGAGCGAGGCGGATTATCAGGCCTTGCTGGCGATGCTCGCCGAGGGCTACACCACCCGCCACGGCGCACGCGGCGCCTATCTGCACCGCGATCTGGTCAGCCGCAGCCTGCGCGGACGACGTGGCGGTCGTCTGACCGCGCTGACGTCTGGCGGCACCATCGCCGACAACGCCGACTACTCGGTGCTGCTCGAGCCACAGGGCTTCAACATCGGCACGGTCAACGAGGACTTTGCCGTCGAGAGTCTGGCCGGCGATGTCTTCCAGCTGGGCAATACGTCCTACCGCATTATCAAGATCGAGTCCGGTCGCGTGCGGGTCGAGGATGCGCAGGGCCAACCGCCGAACATCCCGTTCTGGATAGGCGAGGCGCCGGGGCGCAGCGATGAGCTGTCCGCGGCAGTGGCGCGACTGCGCGGGGAAATCGATGAGCGCTTGGCCGAAGCCGAAGCCCGTAGGAGCGAGCTTGCTCGCGAATCCGACGCTGCAGAGGTATCGCCTTTCGCGAGCACGCTCGCTCCTATAAAAGTGGGCGACGGCGAAGCCTCCGGTGCTCCGTCACGGCCCGAAATCGGAGCCGATGAAATCGATGAGCGCCTGGACGAAGCCGAAGCCCGTAGGAGCCAGCTTGCTGGTGATGCTTTTGAGTCTGCTGGGATCGCCAGCGAGCTGACGCCTACAGAAGCGACCCACGAGGTGCGATCAAGACTGCAGTCTGCCATTGACTGGCTCACCGACACGCTCGGCCTGGCAGAAGCCGCGGCTCGCCAGATCATTGAGTACCTGGCCCGCGCGCGCTCGTCGCTGGGAGCGCTGCCGACGCAGCAGCGGTTGATCATGGAGCGCTTCTTCGACGAGTCCGGCGGCACCCAGCTGGTTATCCATTCGCCGTTCGGCAGTCGGATCAACCGTGCCTGGGGACTGGCGCTTCGCAAGCGCTTCTGCCGCACCTTCAACTTCGAGTTGCAGGCCGCGGCGACCGAGGATGCAATCATCTTTTCCCTGTCGACCAGTCATAGCTTTCCGCTCGATGAGGTTTGGCGCTATCTGCACCCCAACAGCGCCGAGGCGGTGCTGGTCCAGGCGCTGCTCGATGCGCCGCTTTTCGGGGTGCGCTGGCGCTGGAACGCGACCACCGCTCTGGCGCTGCCGCGCATGGCCGGTGGGCGTAAAGTCGCGCCTCAGCTGCAGCGAATGAAAAGCGAAGATCTACTCGCAACTGTCTTTCCGGACCAAGTCGCCTGCCTGGAGAACGTTGTCGGCGAGCGGGAGGTGCCGGATCATCCTCTGGTCGCCCAGACCCTCAACGACTGCCTGCACGAAGCCATGGACAGCAATGGCTGGCTGGCGCTGTTGCGGCGGATCGAGGCGGGGGATATCGAGCTACTGTCGCGTGATCTGCCGGCCCCGTCGCCGCTGGCCATGGAAGTGTTGGGCGCGCGGCCTTACGCCTTTCTCGACGACGCCCCACTGGAAGAGCGTCGGACCCAGGCCGTGCTGAATCGCCGTTGGACCGACCCCGAGTCCAGCGACGATCTCGGTGCGCTGGATGCCGCAGCGATCGAGGCGGTGGGGGAGGAAGCCTGGCCCCAGGCGCGCAATCCGGACGAGTTGCACGAAGCGCTCACTGGCCTGGGCTGCATCGCGGAAGCCGAAGTGCAGGCCGATCCGCAGTGGCTTGCCTGGCTGAACGAGCTGGCTCGTGGAGGGCGCGCGACGCGGATGCGGGTTGCGCAGGATCGCGCGCTCTGGTTGCCCGTCGAGCGTCTTGCACTGTTGCAGTCCATCTATCCCGAAGCGGCTTGCGTGCCGGTTCTCAAGCCGCTGCCCGGCTTCGATCAACCGTCGAGCGAAGACGACGCTTTGGTCGAACTGATCCGCGCGCGCCTGACGGGCTTCGGCCCCTTACCGGTTCCGCTGATTGCCCGACCGCTTGCCCTGCCGGCATCGGCGGTCGCGCTGGCGCTAACGCGTTTGGAGTCTGAGGGTTATGTGTTGCGCGGCCGCTTTACGCCTGCGGCAACTGACGATGAGTGGTGCGAGCGGCATCTGCTGGCGCGCATCCACCGTTACACGGTCAAGCGCCTGCGCCGCGAAATCGAACCGGTTGAGCGCGCTGATTTCATGCGCTTCCTGTTCGACTGGCAGCACCTGTCCGAGGCGACACGAATGCAGGGCCGCGATGCGCTCGGCACGGTAGTCGATCAACTTGAAGGCTTCCAGGCCGCGGCAGGCGCCTGGGAGAGCGACCTGCTGCCGGCGCGCTTGAAGGATTATGGCGGCACCTGGCTGGACGAGCTGTGCCGCTCCGGACGCATCGTCTGGACGCGCCTGGCCGGGCGAATCAAAGCCAGCAGCGGGCCGGTGCGCGGCACGCCTATCGTGCTGCTTCCGCGCCGGCAACTGGCGGCCTGGTATGCACTGGCCAGTGATGCGCCGCAGCCCGAGCTGACATCACGCGCGCAGCGGGTGTTCGAGACGCTGCAAGGGCAGGGCGCGTTGTTCTTCGACGAGCTGCAGCAGGACGCACGCCTGTTACGCAGCGAGCTGGAAGATGCGCTCGGTGAGCTGGTCGCGGTAGGGCTGGTCAATGCGGACAGTTTTGCCGGCTTGCGGGCATTGCTGGCGCCCGCCGCGAAGCGCTCACGCAGCACTCGACAGAGCCGCGGTGGCGCATTCATCGGTGGCATGGCCGATGCCGGTCGTTGGGCGTTGGTGCGCAAAGGCGCGCCGGTACCGGCCGAAGCCACTGCGCGCCGTCCAGTATTGGACCCCGAAGCGTTGGAACACATTGCGATGACCTTGCTGCGTCGCTACGGCGTGGTGTTCTGGCGCCTGCTGGACCGCGAGGCGGATTGGTTGCCGCCCTGGCGTGAACTCCTGCGCGTCTATCATAGGCTCGAAGCGCGGGGCGACATCCGCGGCGGTCGTTTCGTGGCGGGTGTGCCGGGTGAGCAGTTCGCCTTGCCCGAGGCGGTTGGTCTGTTGCGTGAGGTGCGCAAGCGCCCACTCGCCGGCGAGATGATCGCCGTCTCGGCGGTCGACCCGTTGAATCAGGTCGGCACGCTCCTACCCGGCGAACGCGTACCGGCAACTGCAGGCAATCGCATCCTCTATCGCGACGGCGCACCGCTGGCACTGCTGATCGGCGGAAAACCGGAGCTGCTGGAAGAGTTGGACGAATACGACCAGCGCAAGGCCAGGCAACTGCTGGCGGTGGCGCGGCGTTGAGGGCTGCGGTACTGCTCTCAGAAAGTTTGGGACTGATGAAGGGGACGGCAACCTACGGCGGCAATCAGTGCCGATTCGGATCGCTCGCCTATCGCGTTTCCCCCGAGCGTGGCGGGTCTGCTTGGAAAGCATGAAAAAGGCCGGCTGCAATCGCTCGCAGCCGGCCTTTCGTAACGCGGGTGGTCAGCCGGCTACCAGCACTCGGATCGCCTCCAGGCGCAGACCGGCCTTCTCCAGCATCCCCAGACCTTCTTCACGCTGCTTGCGCACGGCTTCGATCTCGCTGTCGCGTACGCTCGGGTTGACCGCCTGAAGGGCGGTTAGTCGCGCCAGCTCTTCGTCGAGGCTCGCCTTCAGTTTGCGCTGCGCTTCGGCGACGCGCTCGGTGTGGCGAGGGGTGACCTTGGCTTCTGCATCAGCGATCTGCTTGGCCAGCACGTCGCGCTGAGCCTGGACGAACTTGTTCGCACTGGCTCGCGGGACGCTTTCCAGCTGATCAGTGAGCGTCTCGAACGCCACCTTGGGCGCCAGGTCGTTGCCGTTCGAATCCAGCAGGCAGCGCAGCGCCAAGGGCGGCAGGAAGCGGTTGAGCTGGAGGGCACGCGGCGCCACCACCTCGCTGACATAGAGCAGTTCGAGCAGGACGGTGCCGGGCTTGAGCGCCTTGTTCTTGATCAGCGCCACGGCGGTGTTGCCCATGGAGCCGGACAGCACCAGGTCCATGCCGCCCTGGACCATGGGGTGTTCCCAGGTTAGGAATTGCATATCTTCACGAGCCAGGGCCTGCTCGCGATCATAAGTGACGGTCACGGCTTCGTCGTCACCGAGCGGGAAGCTGGCGTCGAGCATCTTCTCGCTGGGACGCAGAATCAGCGCGTTCTCGGAATGGTCTTCGCTGTCGATGCCAAAGGCGTCGAACAGCTCTTCCATGAAGATCGGCAGGGCGAACTGGTCGTCCTGCTCTTCGATGGCCTCGACCAGTGCCTTGCCCTGTTCGCCACCGCCGGAATTGAGCTCCAGCAGACGGTCGCGGCCGGCATGCAGGTCGGCTTCCAGGCGCACGCGTTCGGCGAGAGCCTCTTCAATAAGCTTCTGAAACTCGTCGTCGTCGCCTTCTTCCAGCTGGTTCAGCAGGCGCGGCCCGAACTGATGCTGAAGAGCATTGCCGGTGGGACAGGTGTTTAGGAACGCATTGAGCGCCTCGTGGTACCACTTGAACAGGCGTTCCTGCGGGCTGGTTTCCAGATAGGGCACGTGCAGCTGGATAACGTGGGCCTGACCGATGCGGTCGAGACGGCCGATGCGCTGCTCCAGCAGGTCGGGGTGCGACGGCAGATCGAACAGCACCAGGTGATGCGCGAACTGGAAGTTGCGGCCCTCACTGCCGATCTCGGAGCAGATCAGCACCTGCGCGCCGAACTCTTCATCGGCAAAGTAGGCGGCCGCGCGGTCCCGCTCGAGAATGCTCATGCCTTCATGGAACACGGTGGCCGGGATGCCGGAGCGCACGCGCAGCGCGTCTTCCAGATCCAGCGCGGTCTCGGCGTGGGCGCAGATCACCAGCACCTTGAATTTCTTCAGCATCTTCAGCGTGTCGATCAGCCACTCGACGCGCGGATCGAAACTCCACCAACGGTTCTGTGCGTCCGGCTCTTCCTGCTGGCTCTGGAAGCTGACTTCCGGATACAGCTCGGCATGCTCGCCCAGCGGCAATTCGAGGTACTCGGCGGGGCAGGGCAGCGGATAGGGGTGCAGCTGGCGTTCTGGGAAACCGCGCACGGCGGCGCGGGTGTTGCGGAACAACAGGCGGCCCGTGCCGTGACGGTCGAGCAGCTCCCGGATCAGCCGGCTGCTGGCTTCGATGTCGCCGTCGGTGGCCGCAGCGAGCAGCGCTTCGCCTTCGGCGCCGAGGAAGTCATGGATGGTCTGGTGAGCTTCCTGTGACAGGCGGCCCTCGTCCAGCAACTCCTGCACGGCGCGGGCGACCGGTTGGTAGCTGGCGCTCTCGGCGCGAAAGGCTTCGAGATCATGGAAACGGTTCGGGTCGAGTAGGCGCAGGCGAGCGAAGTGGCTTTCCTGGCCGAGCTGCTCGGGTGTCGCCGTCAACAGCAGGACACCAGGGGTGACTTCGGCCAGTTGCTCGACCAGCTTGTATTCGGCGCTGGCGTTTTCCGGGTGCCAGACCAGGTGATGCGCTTCGTCCACCACCAGCAGATCCCAGCCGGCAGCGAAGGCCGCGTCCTGGGCGCGCTCGTCGTCCTTCAGCCAGTCCAGCGAGACCAGTGCGAGCTGGGTGTCTTCGAAGGGGTTGGTGGCATCGCTTTCGATGAAGCGTTCGTCGTCGAACAGCGCGACTTGCAGGTTGAAACGGCGGCGCATTTCCACCAGCCACTGGTGCTGGAGGTTCTCCGGAACCAGGATCAGGACGCGCTTGGCGCGGCCAGAAAGCAGCTGGCGATGGATCACCAGGCCGGCTTCAATGGTCTTGCCCAGGCCCACTTCGTCCGCCAGCAGAACGCGCGGGGCGATTCGGTCGGCGACTTCACGGGCGATGTGCAGCTGGTGCGCGATGGGTTGCGCACGCACGCCGCCCAGGCCCCACAGTGAGGAGGTGAGTTGTTTGCTCTGGTTTTCCAAGGTGTGGTAGCGCAGCTTGAACCAATTCAGCGGGTCGATCTGGCCAGCGAACAGACGGTCACTGGCGAGGCGGAACTGGATGAAGTTCGACAGCTGGGTTTCCGGCAGAGTGCGGGCTTCGCTCTGTGCGGTCAGGCCGTGATAGACCAGCAGGCCGTCGACATCGTCGACTTCGCGCACGGTCATCTTCCAGCCTTCGAAGTGAGTGATTTCATCACCCGGGACGAAACGCACGCGCGTCAGCGGAGCGCTGCGTGCAGCGTACTGGCGAGTTTCACCCGTCGCGGGGTAGAGCACGGTGAGCATGCGGCCGTCCTGCATGAGGATGGTTCCCAGACCGAGTTCCGCTTCGCTGTCGCTGATCCAGCGTTGCCCCGGTAGATACTGCTGCGCCATGCCCTGCCTCCCGCTGTAAAAAAGCCCGCTATGTTAACGGATCACCGCCCATAGATCGACGATAGATGCCACTGCATCAAGCCTGTCACCGCTCGTGTTCATCCATGACGACCCGGAAACGCACCCCGGCAGTGTAGCGTTGCTGCTAAAGTCGTCGGCAGAACCGCCGATCAACCGCTACAGGCCCGCCAACCCGGTATAGAAAGCGATCGGTTTGCCAGGGGAGAGCGAAGATGCTGCCAGTCATTCCACCCGGTACCGTCCAGGTCACCGCGCAACAGGACGTGGTCAAGCCGCGACCCGATATCGCGCCGGTGACGCCCGTGCATCCTAGCGCGAACGAAAGCTCGGTGGGCCTTGATCGTCGCCACCCTCAGGAAGCGGAGCAGATGCTGCGCGACGAGCAGCGCAGGCGGCAACGGCGTCGTGGCTACACCGCCCAGGAGCTCGCCGAAGGCGAAACCGCCGAGGAAGACCAGGCCGCCCTTGATGAGCTGCCGCGGCAGGGACTGTGGGTGGATGTGGAGGTTTGATCCCTTTATGTCAGGCGACAGCGAGCTGATCGAGCTGGCAGATGCAGATCTGCGCTACTTCCCGCGATGGGTCGATGCAGATCTGGCTGACGGATGGTTGTCCGAGCTTTCCACACAGACACCTTGGTCCCAACCCCAAATCAAACTCTACGGTCGCAGCATTGCGGTGCCGCGACTGGTCGCCTGGTATGGCGATGCCGATGCGCATTATCGGTATTCCGGTTTCACACACGAGCCACTTGCCTGGACGCCATTGCTGGCCGATATCCGCCAACGGGTACAGCAGCAGGTCGGCCAGCGTCTGAATGGTGTCCTGCTCAACTACTATCGCGATGGACAGGACGCCATGGGCTGGCACAGCGATGACGAACGAGAGCTGGGACAGCAGCCCTTGGTAGTCTCGCTCAATCTGGGCGCCACGCGGCGCTTCGATTTTCGCCGCAAGGGAGCCAGCCGTATTGAGTACTCCATCTCGCTCGAACATGGATCGCTGCTGGTCATGAGCGGTCTCACCCAGCATTATTGGCAGCACCAGATCGCCAGAACACGAAAGGTTCGCGCACCGCGCCTCAACCTGACCTTCCGCCAGATCATCCACGGGCCGACCTTATGAGCAGTGACGAAAAGCTGATCGATTTCAGTGCCGAGCGTGAAAAGCGTATTCATGACATCAAGGAAAAGCGGCTGGTCGAAATGCGTCAGGCTTTCGAACAGGTGCTGCCGCTAAGCAAGCCAAAGAAAAAGCCCAAGACCAAGCCGAAAAAGCGCTGACAGCGCTTGCTGATAACCCGTTCCAAATTGCTCGCGACGACTGATCGCGTGGCTGCTGTCCCGTAGCGTCCCTCCTGATACCCCCATTTTTTTGATCCAGATCAGTTACCGCGGTGCCTTTATTCAAAGGCTCCGTGGTGATTGACGTCGGTCAATTTTTTTATCGGCGGGGAAGACGACTATGCAGCCATCAGACAGCGAAACAGCTTGGAGGTAGGAAATCATGTTCGTCGATAATGTGGTGCTCGCAGGGGTGGTCACGGTCGGCCTTATGGTCGCCTTCCTCGGCGGTTTCGGATATTTCATCTGGCGGGACGCGCACAAGAAGCGTTGATCCGGCTGGTGGTACAGAGCACGCAAGGCATTTGGGCGACTTAGGTCGCCCTTTTTTTTGGTGCGCCAGGCATGGCGCGTTGCGCGCAAGCGCAACCAGCTTGGCTGTGGTGGCCACGCTGGTGAC
>NZ_JBPVWS010000018.1:0-45465 GCF_053470365.1 Stutzerimonas tianxiuensis
AGTCACCAGCGTGGCCACCACAGCCAAGCTGGTTGCGCTTGCGCGCAACGCGCCATGCCTGGCGCACCAAAAAAAAGCCCCGCACTAGGCGGGGCTTTTTTTAGCAGGACAGGCTGGCTTACATCATGCCGCCCATGCCACCCATACCGCCCATGCCACCCATATCAGGCATGGCTGGAGCAGCCTTGTCGTCGATGCTCTCGGCAACCATAGCTTCGGTAGTCACCATCAGACCGCCGATGGAGGCCGCAGCCTGCAGAGCGGAACGGGTTACCTTGGCCGGATCCAGAATACCCATCTCGATCATGTCGCCGTAGGTGTCGGAAGCGGCGTTGAAGCCGTAGTTGCCTTCACCCTGCTTGACCTTGTCGACTACGACGCTCGGCTCGCCACCAGCGTTGGCAACGATCTGACGCAGCGGCGCTTCAACGGCACGACGCAGCAGCGCGATACCGACGTTCTGGTCTTCGTTCTCGCCCTTGAGCTCGGAGATGGCCTGCAGAGCGCGTACCAGGGCAACACCGCCGCCAGGTACCACGCCTTCTTCAACGGCTGCACGAGTGGCGTGCAGGGCGTCTTCGACGCGGGCCTTCTTCTCTTTCATCTCGACTTCGGTGCCGGCACCGACCTTGATCACGGCAACACCGCCAGCCAGCTTGGCCAGACGCTCTTGCAGCTTCTCTTTGTCGTAGTCGGAAGTGGTGTCTTCAACCTGCTTGCGGATCTGCGCAACGCGGGCTTCGATGTCAACCTGCTGACCAGCACCGTCGATGATGGTGGTGTTTTCCTTGTTCAGCACGACGCGCTTGGCGTTACCCAGATGCTCCAGGGTAGCGGTTTCCAGGCTCAGGCCGACTTCTTCGGAAATTACGGTACCACCGGTCAGGATCGCGATGTCCTGCAGCATGGCCTTGCGGCGGTCGCCGAAGCCAGGCGCCTTGACGGCCGCGACCTTGACGATGCCGCGCATGTTGTTGACGACCAGGGTAGCCAGGGCTTCGCCTTCAACGTCTTCAGCCACGATCAGCAGCGGACGGCCAGCCTTGGCAACGGCTTCTAGAACCGGCAGCAGCTCACGAATGTTGGAGATTTTCTTGTCAACCAGCAGCAGCAGCGGGCTGTCCAGCTCGGCCACCATGGTGTCCGGCTTGTTGATGAAGTACGGAGACAGGTAACCACGATCGAACTGCATGCCTTCAACGACGGACAGTTCGTTTTCCAGGCCCGAGCCTTCTTCAACGGTGATGACGCCTTCCTTGCCGACTTTTTCCATCGCTTCGGCAATGATCGCGCCGATGGAGCTGTCGGAGTTGGCGGAAATGGTGCCGACCTGGGCGATGGCCTTGAAGTCGGTGCACGGCTTGGCCAGGTTCTTCAGCTCGGCGACAACGGCGATGGTCGCCTTGTCGATGCCGCGCTTGAGGTCCATCGGGTTCATGCCAGCCGCAACGGCCTTCAGGCCTTCGTTGACAATGGCCTGGGCCAGAACGGTTGCAGTGGTGGTGCCGTCACCGGCTTCGTCGTTGGCCTTGGACGCTACGTCCTTGACCAGCTGCGCGCCCATGTTTTCGAAACGGTCCTTCAGCTCGATTTCCTTGGCAACGGAAACGCCGTCCTTGGTGATGGTCGGAGCGCCGAAGCTCTTTTCCAGAACCACGTTGCGGCCTTTCGGGCCGAGGGTCGCTTTTACCGCGTCAGCCAGGACGTTGACGCCTGCGAGCATTTTCTTGCGGGCGGAGTCGCCGAATTTAACTTCTTTAGCAGCCATGTTGATTCTTCCTCAAATTCTGTTGATGGAACGCTGTTCGCTATAAGCGAGCGCTGATCAGGCTTCTACGACGGCGAGGATTTCGTTCTCGCTCATCACCAGCAGGTCTTCGCCGTCGACCTTGACGGTGTTGCTGCCGGAGTAAGGGCCGAATACGACCTGGTCGCCAACCTTGACGGCCAGCTGACGGACTTCGCCGTTGTCCAGAACGCGACCAGTGCCAACAGCGACGATCTCGCCCCGGTTAGGCTTCTCAGCAGCGGAGCCCGGCAGAACGATGCCACCGGCAGTCTTGGTTTCTTCTTCGCTGCGACGGATCACGACGCGGTCATGTAGAGGACGAAGCTTCATTGTCGATCTCTCCTAGTACAGTGGTTTCCATGCCGATGCATTTCATCGGCGGGTTGGGCAAATCCGGCGGTGCCGGTTGCGGCCCGCAATGCGAGCCGCAGAAGACGGACTGTCAAATCGCGACAGCGACCTTGCGGTGACCGCTACATGCGGGCGCGGAAAATGATTTCAAGGGCGACGGCGAGGATTTTTTGCATTTGACGACAATAAAAAAGGCATGCCGAGACATGCCTTCGCAACAGGAGCGGTGATTATTTGTCGCGACGCTCCCACTCGCCTTCGATCACATTGGGACGTTGCGGTCCACGCTGATCTTCCTGCTGCTGACGCAGGTCATCGGCAAAGGCTCGCCGCCGCTGTGCCTGAGCTTCTACACGACGCCCGACAAACCCGAGGAAGAGTTTGCGGGTCGGCGGAAAGAGCACCAGCAGCGCGATGACGTCGCTGAGAAATCCGGGCAGGAACAACAGCCCCCCGGCAACAGCCATCATCAAGCCTTGAAGCATTTCCCGTTCCGGCAATTCGCCGCGGGCCAGGCGCTCGCGTGCACGCCACGCTGTGGCGAAACCCGCCAGGCGCATCAACAGGATACCGGCCATGCCACTGATGACCAGCAGCAGGATGGTCGGCAGCACGCCGATGGAGCCGCCGACCTTGATCAGCAACGCCAGCTCGGCCAGCGGGAAGAGGAGAAACAGCAGTAAGAAAATTCGCATCGATAATCCTTGGCGGAAGTACGGCTTCCGATTTTGTGTAGATGACGGCGGGCTGCAGCGAATTCAACCCATCCGCCAAACAGGCTGTAACCGGATTATTCTCCGCTGCGTTTACGCGGCATTAATTCAGTGCCGCGCCATCGCCACCAAGGCCTGGCGCACGGCGCCTGGGCTGGTACAGGTATCCGGAAACGCCAACCAGTGAATGGCCTGGCCGATGCTCAGGTGAAAGCCTTCGCTGTCGATGCCGACCATGCGCGCCGCCGGAGCAGACGGCAGGCCTGCCTGCTGTACGTAGTGAGCAATCGCCGAGCTGTGGTCCTGATTCATATGCTCAAGCATGTCGACCTCGCCCCCGCGTGGAGGTGCAAAGGGGTTGGCCAATGCCACCTGATCGAGCCAATGAATCGCACCGAAGCCGCCGATATAGCGCCAGCGTACTGGCTGCAACACCCAGAAGTCGAAGTCGTGAACGCGGTGGTAGTCGCGTGATTCCGGGAAATAACGGTAGTAGCGCTCGGCCGCGGCCTCGACTGCTGCTTCGTCCGTGAGAGGCACCGCCTCGGCCAGCACTGTCAGTCGGCCGGTTGCCTGTACATCCTCGGCACCACGTTCGGCGACCAGCAACGAGCAGCGCGGATCTGCCTGTAGATTCTTCGTGTGCTGAGCGATCCGACTGATCAGGATCAGCGGCCAGCCCTCCTCGCTCAGGCAGTAAGGGACCGCTGAGCCAAAGGGGAATCCGGGCATGGCTTTGGAGTGAGTCGAGAGCACGCCGCGGTATTCCTTGAGCAGGAGTTGTCGGGCATGCTTGGCGGCTTGAACGCTCACGGGAGTTCCTCAAAAGGGGCGATTCGGCAGGGCATCAGCATAACGGTTTCGTCAGCGGACGTCGTTTCTCGACGTTGGCAGCTATAGATAGGAGATGGGCATGCAGCTGAAAGACAAGGTCATCATCATTACTGGCGGTGGCCAAGGACTCGGACGCGCAATGGGCGAATACCTCGCCAGCAAGGGTGCCCGACTGGCGCTGGTCGACCTCAACCAAGAACGACTGGACGAAGCGGTGGCAGCCTGCAAGAGCGCCGGCGGTGATGCGCGAGCCTACCTGTGCAATGTTGCCAATGAAGAGCAGGTCAGCCACATGGTAAGCCAGGTCAGCGACGATTTTGGTGGTCTGGACGGCTTGGTCAACAACGCCGGCATTCTCCGCGACGGGCTGACCATCAAACTCAAGGACGGCGAACTGTCGAAGATGAGCCTGGCGCAATGGCAGGCGGTAATCGACGTCAACCTCACCGGCGTGTTTCTCTGCACCCGCGAGGTCGCGGCGAAGATGATCGAGCTGAAGCGCCAGGGCGCGATCGTCAATATTTCTTCGATATCCCGTGCCGGCAACATGGGCCAGGCGAACTACTCGGCCGCCAAGGCGGGCGTCGCAGCAGACACCGTGGTCTGGGCGAAAGAGCTGGCGCGCTACGGCATTCGCGTCGCCGGTGTTGCACCCGGTTTCATCGAGACCGAGATGGTCGCCAGCATGAAACCCGAAGCGCTGGAGAAAATGACGGCAGGAATTCCGCTCAAGCGTTTGGGCAAACCCCAGGAGATCGCCCATTCGGTGGCGTACATCTTCGAGAACGATTACTACACCGGGCGCATTCTGGAGCTCGATGGCGGCTTGCGCCTGTAGAACACCAGAAACGAAGCCGGGCGCACTGAGGCGCCCGGTCGATCACGCTATAAGTCTTACCAGCCCACACCGAATCCGATGCTGTAACGAGTTTCGTCAAGATCGCTCTCTGCGCCGCTGACGATGTCTTTTTCGGCTTTCATGTTGAGCGACGCCCAGTCGGTCACCTTGTAACGCAGCCCCATTTCGGCGTCCAACTGATAGTCGGCGACGTTTTCCAGCGGCTTGCCGATCTCACCGTTACTGAAAATCTCGAAGGTCTTGCCCACCAGATAGCGGTTGTAATTCCACTTCATCGCCAGCGAGTAGAACTCTTCCGTGTTACCACTGGCGAACTCGTAGTCGCTGCGGTTGACCAGTGACGCCAGCGAGAAGGCGCCCAGCTCGTTGTCCCAGAACTGGTAACCCGGACCGGTACCGATGGTGCGCTGGCGACGTACGTCCTCGATCTTGTCACGCTTGTATTCCAGGCGACCCTGCCAGAACCAGTGCTCGTCGAGGAAGCGGTCCAGCGCATATTCGGCTTCCCAGTTATCGGTGGCCGTCACGCCGTCGCGGTACTCACGGTTGTAGCCGCCGGAACCGTTATGACGCCAGAGGCCATGCCGCGCCGAAGTCTTGAATGAAATGTCGTAGTCGTCGGTATCGGTTTCGGCGCGCTTGTAGTCCAGCGCCATATCGACGTTGCCCTTCCAGGTCAGGTCCTGAATGATTGGCTTCGGGTGGATGATCTGTGTGATCGACTTCAACGGGACCGTACGCGGAGCGCCGCCGTTGCTCAGCGTGACCATGCCATCACTGGCCGCCTGTAGTGATTTCGCAACCTCGCCAGACGCAGCGTCTTCCTTGACCAGCAGCTGCTGATTGCTTTCCAGCGTTGCGACCTGGCTCCATTTCACCGGAATGGAACCGCCATACTCGGTTTCGATGAGCAGCTTGCCGCCATCGAGCACGCTGATCTTGCCGGTCAGGCGATCACCGTTTTTCAGCCACACGGTATCGGCAAATATCGGCAGCGAGCACGTCGAAAGGGTTACGCAAAGCAAGGTTCGTGAAAGCGGACGGGAGAACATAGGCAAGTGGGTGTCTGTGGGGTAAATGAGAAAGGCAGGCATTATCCTTATGCGACCGAAGACAACAAGCGCTGGCCGCTAAACGGAGCCTCGAGTCGTGGCAAACCTCATCGCTAATGGAGCCCTTCCATGACAAGCCAGCCGGCTGACACACCTCACAGCGATCCCCGCACCGGAGATGCCGAAACTCGCCGAGCAGCGCTCTATCTGGCGCTGGCTCAGATCCCCGAAGGCAAGGTCACCAGCTACGGGGAGCTAGCCGCCGCAGCGGGGCTTGGTCGCGCAGCGCGCTGGGTCGGTCGGATCTTGTCGCAATTGCCGGACGATACCCGCCTGCCCTGGCACAGGGTGATGGCTGCAGGCGGTCGCCTCAGCCTGGCCTCCGGCACCGTATCCGGAGAGGAGCAACGTGCCCGACTTCGCGCTGAAGGTGTGCAGGTGATCAACGACCGCGTCGACATACGTCGGCACGGCTGGCATTCGGCGGAGCACAGCGGGTAGAGTGCGCGCTTCATATTCAGTCCCTGATCTGCCTTTATGTCCCGTGAAACCTGGCGCGCCGCGCTAGCCGCCTACGCCAGTCCGGCCTCGTTGACTCTGCTGATTCTTGGCTTCGCTGCCGGGCTTCCAGCGATCCTGGTTTTTTCCACGCTCTCTGTATGGCTGCGCGAGGCCGGCGTGTCCCGCGAGACCATCGGTTTTGCCAGCTGGATCAGCCTCGCGTATGCCTTCAAGTGGGTCTGGTCGCCGATGCTCGACCAGTGGCGGCTGCCCTGGATTGGCGGGCTGGGCCGCCGACGTTCATGGCTGGTTCTGTCGCAGGCAGTGATTGCGATCGGCCTAATCGGCATGGCCTTGTGCAACCCGCAGCAGAACCTGACGATGCTGATCGCACTTGCCGTGGCGGTGGCTTTCGCCTCGGCCACTCAGGACATCGCCATCGATGCCTATCGGCTGGAAATCGCCGAGGACAAATTGCAGGCCACGCTGGCGGCGAGCTACATGACCGGCTACCGCATCGCCATGCTGCTGGCGAGCGCCGGCGCACTGTTTCTGGCCGAATGGCTGGGCTCCAGCAACGTCGAATACAACCAGGCCGCTTGGGCCACGACCTATATCGCGTTCGCCCTCCTCATCCTTCCGGGCCTCGTGACCAGCCTGTTGATCCCCGAGCCACAAGGCGCCTCGCCACTGCCGCACGAGCCGTCCAGGTTCAGTTTCAATCATCAGATGGCGGCGGTCGGCCTGCTGCTGGTACTGCTGATTTCCGTCCCGGCAATGATCAACGCACTGATTGCCCAGGCCTGGCCACGGGCAACGCTGTACCTGCTGTTCATCATCGGTTCGCTGTCACCCTGGGGGCGGTCGCTGATGATTCCGGTGCGCCAGATGCTCCAGCAAGCCAGTCAACGCCAGCGCCCGGCACGCTTCGATTTCGTCCACCAGGCCGTGTCGGTGATAGTCCTGATCATCCTGATGGTATCGACCACGGGCATGTTCCAATCCTACTGGGGCGGCTACTGGCCACGCGGCACCATGTATCTGCTGATCTGTTGGGGCTGCCTCTCAGGTCCGGGTCGGATTCTGATGGGCCCGGTGCTGACGCCTATCACCGACTTCATCCTGCGCTACCGCTGGCAGGCGCTGTTGCTGCTGGGGCTGATCGCCACCTATCGGATGTCGGACACGGTGATGGGGGTCATGGCCAACGTGTTCTACATCGACCAGGGCTTCAGCAAGGATCAGATCGCCAGCGTCAGCAAGCTCTTTGGCTTGATCATGACATTGCTAGGTGCTGCCTTTGGCGGTTTGCTGATCGTGCGCTTCAGCATCCTGCCCATCCTGTTCATCGGCGGCGCTGCATCGGCGGCGACCAACCTGATGTTCATGTTGCTGGTGGAAATGGGCGCCAACCTCAATATGCTGATCGTCACCATCTCCTGCGACAACTTCAGCGGCGGACTGGCCTCGACCGCATTCGTTGCTTATCTTTCGAGCCTGACCAATCTGAAATTCTCCGCTACCCAGTACGCCCTGCTCAGCTCATTGATGCTGTTGCTGCCCAGGCTGTTGGGCGGCTACTCCGGCGTCATGGTTGAGCAGCTGGGTTACAGCAACTTCTTCCTTGTGACTGCGTTGCTTGGCATACCGACACTGGTCCTGATTGTCTGGCAGTGGACGCGTAGCCGCCAGCAACCCAGCAGCGCCGAACCGATGTCCTCGACCGAGCACAGCTAATAAAAAAGCCGGCATCAGCCGGCTATTTTTTCGCGTCGCAGATCAGCGCTGTACCAGATGCACGGTGCGCTGCGGGAACGGAATACCGATCCCCGCGGCGTCGAAGCGCTCCTTGACCAATTCGGTGAAGCCGAAGGTCACTGGCCAGAAGTCGCCAGTGGCGACCCATACCCGCAGCGACAGATTCACCGAACTGTCGGCCAGCCCGACCACATGAACCACCGGCTCAGGATCGCGTAGAACACGCTCGTCCTCGGCGATGTCCAGCAGGATCTTGCGAGCCAGCTTGATATCGGCGCTGTAATCGATACCGATATTGATGTCCGCGCGACGTCGCGGCTCGCGGGAATAGTTGGTGATATGGCCGTTCGAAAGGCTGCCGTTGGGCACCACGATGGTTTTGTTGTCAGCAGACTTGAGGACGGTGTGGAAGATCTGGATCGAATGCACGGTGCCGGACACGCCCTGAGCTTCAATCCATTCGCCAACCCGGATGGGGCGGAAGATCAGGATCAGCACGCCTCCGGCGAAGTTGCCCAGGCTGCCCTGCAAAGCCAGACCGATCGCGAGACCGGCTGCACCTATCACGGCGATGAAGGATGTGGTCTCGACGCCGATCATCGACGCGACACTGATCAACAGCAGTACCTTGAGGATGATGCTTGCCAGGCTTTCGATGAAGCCATGCAGCGAAGCGTCTACCTGGCGGCGATTCAATACCGTACCCACTTTGCCGACGAGCTTGTTGATCAGCCACCAGCCGATGAGAAAAGTGAGAAGCGCCAAGGTGACTTGCGCGCCGTATTGAATGACAACAGGCAACCAGGCCTCGGAAAGCTCGACCAGGTAATCGACACTGAAATCCATTGAAAAGGGTCTCCATGGGGCACCGAGCGTCCCGGTTAGAGGCGCTCGGCTAATGCGGGAAGTGGCACGAGAACGTGCGCGGGGTGATCAATCGCGGAAGTTGTTGAATTGCAGGGGCATCCCGAAGTCCTTGGCGCGCAATAGGGCGATTGCTTCCTGCAGGTCGTCGCGCTTCTTGCCGGTCACACGCACCTGCTCGCCCTGAATAGCCGCTTGCACCTTGAGCTTGGCTTCCTTGATGTACGCGACGATCTTCTTGGCCAGCTCCTTGTCGATACCCTCGCGCAGCACCACTTCCTGCTTGACGGTCTTGCCGGACGGATAGGGATCCTTCAGCTCCAGACACTGGATATCGATCTTGCGTTTGACCAGGCTCAACTTGAGGATTTCCAGCATCTGCTCCAATTGGAAATCCGCGTCGGCGGTCAGATTGATGGTCAGTTCCTTGAATTCGAAACTGCCTTTGCCACGCAGGTCATAGCGACGGTCGAGTTCCTTGACCGCGTTATCAACTGCATTGGTTACCTCGTGTTTGTCCAGTTCGGACACCACGTCGAACGAGGGCATGGGCTTCCTCCTTTGGGAACGGCGCAAGGGTGTGACCCAGCGCGCTTAGCTTGACGGTTCAAATGCGCCATCATTATAACTGTTCGCTCTGCTCTGGCCCTCCCCTTCCCAGTGACAGCCCTCTCCTTCTCCGAGTCCCTGAATGCCCAACCCCCAACTCAGCATCCTGGTGGTCGACGACGCCAAATTTTCCAGCGTCATGATAGGTCGCGCGCTGACCAAGGCCGGATACGAAGACATTCGTTTCGCCAACAGTGCCAGCGCGGCGTTGGAGCTGATCGAACAACGCCCTGCCAATGTTCTGCTGGCCGACTGGCTGATGCCGGAAATGGATGGCCTGGAGCTCACTGCCCAGGTCCGACAGCAGGATGAGATGTCCGATCATTACACCTACATCATTCTCCTGACCGGCCGCGACGGCCAGGATGTGCTGAGCAAGGCCTTCGATCACGGCGTGGATGACTTTATCGGCAAGTCGGTGATGAACGACCAGCTCGTGCCCCGGGTGTATGCCGCCGATCGACTGTGCGGCTCACTGCAGCGGCTGATGCGGGAAAACCGCCTGTTGACCGAAAACATCGCCAGCCTGGAGAAACGCAACCTGATCGACCCGATCACGGGGCTTGGAAACAGCCGCTACCTCCATCAGCGCCTTGGCGACAGCCTGCGCCAGGTCGAGAGCCGCGGCGGTGCGCTGTGCTATCTGCTGATAGGCTTACCGGAGATCCCCAGCCAGCGGGAACGCTACGGTGAGCACTTTCATCAGGAACTGCTGCGCGGTGTCGCGCGACGCCTTCAGCAGCTAGTACGTCCGCTCGACGTGCTCACACGCCTGGATGATCGACATTTCGGCGTGCTGACGCTGATCGACGACCTGCGCGGCTGCTCACCAAGCAGTTTCAAGCGACTCCACGAAGGACTTAACCTCAAAGCGTTCAAGACCGGTGAGGGCTTTATCTCGATCAAGGCCGGTATCGCCATGGTCAGCCTTGATGCGAGCGCGCTACCGGTTGATCCCAAGCGAGTGATTGAACAGGCGGAGGCATTATTACCTGACGCATACGCCACGGGACGTATCGTGCCCCTGCGCTACAAGCAGCCCGTGTTATGACAGGAGTTTGGCATGTGCTCGGCGCCGGCAGTCTGGGCGGGCTATGGGCTACGCGATTGTTCCGCGCTGGCGTGCCGCTGCATCTGATTCTGCGTAATCCACATCGGCTAGCCGAATATCACGCCGCGGGTGGTCTTGAGCTGCTCGAGAACGGTACGAGCCGTCTCTATCCAATACCTGCGGAGCTACCAAAGGCCACCACGCCGATAGAACGGCTGCTGGTCGCCTGCAAAGCCTATGATGCGGAAGCCGCTGTCGCCGAGGTTGCACCGCGACTTACCAAACATTCGGAGATCTTGCTCCTGCAGAACGGTCTGGGCAGCCAGCAGGCCATTGCGGAACGGTGGCCGGAGAGCCGCTGCATCTTCATTTCCAGCACCGAAGGGGCCTACCGCCAAGCCGGCTTTCAAATCGTGCATGCCGGTCGGGGGCAGAACTGGCTCGGCGACCCGGTCAACCGCCAACCGCCGCTGTGGCTTGCTGAACTGAACCTGGCAGACATTCCATATAGCTGGTCCGAAGACATCATGGCCAAGCTCTGGCGCAAGCTGGCGATCAACTGCGCCATCAACCCTCTTAGCGTGCTGAACGATTGCCGAAACGGCGAGCTATTGAATCACCCTGAGCAGCTGCACAGGCTCTGCTGCGAGCTCAGCGAAGTGCTGCGAGCATGCGACCAGGTGGACGCAGCCGATGGGCTCGAAGCTGAAGTGCTGCGCATCATCCAGGCGACCGCTCAGAATTTTTCATCGATGCATCAGGACGTGCAGAACGGGCGCCGGACTGAAGTCAGCTTTCTGCTGGGCCAGGCTTGTCGCGCCGCACATCAGCATGGGGTGGTGACACCCGAGCTGCGCGAATTGCTTGATCGGCTCCAGGCGCTACTTCGCCGTCACGAATTGCCCGACGACTGAGCCGCCGCTACCCTGCAGAAACACCCTTCGTCCGTACCTGCCATGACCCTGCGCCAGCGCCTCGAAAATCTTCCGGTCGGCCGCAAGCTGCTGATCGCCCTGCTCGTGCTGTTGGCTACCTTGTTGCTGGTGTCCAACCTCACCTTTATCAGCGCGGCCTACTGGATTTCACGCCAGAGCGTCGCGCCCCAGGCGATGCATACGCTCGGTGCGCTGTTCGCCACACCCGAACTGAGTAATCGAGCGCTGGAATCCAAAGCCGCCGCTGATGAGCTGCTAGGCAAGCTGAACGAATATGCACCGCTGCGGGCCGCCGTTGTTTATGACCGCACCGGACGCCGCCTGGCTGAGCTGTATCGTGGCGATCCGCTGGACTTGCCGCACCAGGTGAGCGACCTGCCGGATTGGCAGAAGAGCGAGATGCGCGCCAATCTGCTGATCGAGCTGCCGCAAGCCGCCGGGCCACCTGGCCATTTGTTGATGGTCGCCAGCAGCGAACTGCCAGGCGCGTTCTACACCGGCACCTTTACCGCCAGCCTCGCGATCCTTCTTGCCAGCCTGCTGCTATGGGCGTTGGTGGCCCGGCAGATTCGTCGTCTGATCACCCGCCCGATCCGCGACCTGGAAGCCCTGTCCCGGCAGGTGACGCGAGACGAGGATTATTCCCTGAGGGCAACACCGAAAAACCGGGACGAAATCGGCCATCTGGCCGATGCCTTCAACACCATGCTGTCGCGCATGGAGGCCCGCGAGCAGCAGCTCAAACGCGCCCGCGACGAGGCCCAGGAAGCCTTTGATCACGCCCAGGGCCTGGCGGAGGAAACCCGCCATTCCAACCGCAAACTGGAACTGGAAGTACAGGTTCGCAGCAAGATCGAAAAGAAACTCACCGGCTTCCAAAACTACCTGAACAGCATCATCGACTCGATGCCTTCGGTGCTTATCGCCCTGGACGAGCAACTCTACGTGACTCAGTGGAATCAACAGGCCAGTGCGCTATCCGGAACGTCGATTGACGACGCCCTGAACCAACCGGTGTTCATTGCCTTCGAGCCGCTGCGCCCGTTCCTCACTCAGATCCGCCGAACATCCGAACATCATCAGGTCGAAAAGATTGAACGGGTCACCTGGGCGTTCAACGACGAGCCTCGGCACTACGCCTTGACGCTGTATCCCTTGATGGGGGGTGGCGGGCGCGGCGTGGTGATCCGCATCGACGACATTACCGAGCGGATCAATATGGAAGAGATCATGGTGCAGTCGGAGAAGATGCTCTCGGTCGGCAGCCTCGCCGCGGGGATGGCGCACGAGATCAACAACCCGCTAGGAGCTATCCTGCACAACGCGCAGAACATCCGCCGACGCCTCTCCCCCGACCTGGAGCGCAACCGAGAAGCTGCCGACGAAACCGGTGTTTTGCTGGAGGCGGTGAACCAGTACCTGCAACGACGCGAAATACCTCAGCTGCTCGATGGCATTCAGCAGGCAGGCTCTCGTGCAGCGAAGATCGTCAGCCATATGCTCAGCTTTACCCGGCTCAGCAACCGTCAGCTGGCCGAATGTCAGCTGGGGGTGCTGATCGACCAGGCACTGGAAATCGCCGGTAATGACTTCGCGCTGATCGAAGGCTTCGATTTCCGTGCTATCGAAATCGTCCGTGATTTCGACCCTCAGATTGATCGAGTGCCCTGCATCGGTAACGAGCTGGAGCAGGTATTGCTGAATCTGCTGAAAAACGCGGCGCAGGCCATCCACCAAAAACCCGAGCGAGTCCGCGGGCAGATCACTTTGCGCACACGCCTCAATCCACCCTGGGCTGAAATCCAGGTCGAAGACAACGGCAGCGGCATTCCTGAACATATCCGCAAGCGAATTTTCGAGCCGTTTTTCACCACCAAAGAGGTGGGTCAGGGAACCGGGCTGGGGCTTTCCGTTTCGTATTTCATCATCACCAACAATCACAAGGGCCAGATGGAAGTGCAATCCAGGCCGGACCAGGGCACCTGCTTTACCCTGCGCCTGCCGCTGGTCTCGCCTAGTGAACCCACCATCAGCTGAATAAAGGAATCCAGATGGGCAACCGACTCTCGAAGATCTATACCCGCACCGGTGATGCCGGAGAAACCGGCCTGGCCGACGGCCGCCGAGTGCCCAAGGATCACCCGCGAATCGAGGCGATGGGGGAGATCGACACTCTCAATAGCCAACTGGGCCTGTTATTGGCAGAGCTCGCCGAGGGCCAGGCCCGCTGGCCACAACTGGCCGAGCTGATTGAAGTATTGAGCCCATGCCAGCATCGCCTGTTCGACCTGGGTGGCGAGCTGGCGATGCCCGAGTATCAGGCCTTGACGGAGGTCGAGGTGGAGCGTCTGGAAGCTGCAATCGACCACTGGAATCAAGAGCTCGGCCCGCTGGAAGATTTCATCATGCCGGGTGGCTCACGCCTGATTGCCCTGGCCCATCTGTGCCGGAGCATGGCACGTACCAGCGAGCGCCGTTGCCAGCAGCTCAATGCGATCGAGCCGCTGCGCGCAGTTGGTCTGGCTTATCTCAACCGACTTTCCGATCTCTTTTTCGTGGTGGCCCGGCTGATCGCTCGGCGTCAGGGTTGCCCGGAAATCCTCTGGCATGCTGCCGACGCACCCGCCAATGCAGATGCCTGAGCCAACGCGGCGGCGCGAGCGCGTCATCGACGGGACGCATGCGGCGTGGGAAGTCCTGATCGTCTTGCTGGTGTGCATCAACCTTGGGTTGATCCTGTTCGATAGCCTGTTCATCTTGCAGCCGATCAACGACGCACTGGCCGAATGGGCGCCTGTCCTGCATCAACGCTACGACACGCTGATTCACCAGAACTTCCAGCACATCGACCTCGCCTTCGTCGCGATCTTCATCTTCGACGTGCTGCTGGGCTGGACAGTCGCATTGTTCGAGCGCCGCTACGCCCGCTGGTACTACTACCCCTTCGCTCACTGGTATGACGTGCTCGGCTGCATTCCGTTGAGCGGCTTCCGCTGGTTGCGGGTGCTGCGCGTCGGCAGTCTGCTGATCCGCCTGCAACGGCTGGGTCTGATCGACATGCGTCGCTGGGCGGTGTTTGGCCTGCTCAATCGCTACTACCTGCTGTTGCTCGAGGAGCTGTCCGATCGCGTCATGGTTCGCCTGTTCAGCCGTATGCAACAGGAAATCGGAGCCAGTGACGACCTGTCCCGGCGCCTGCTGCAGGAGGTGGTCAGGCCGCGCAAAGAGCGCCTGCTCAACGACCTTTCACGCCGCATGCACAGCATGCTGGAGAGCGGTTACCGGGATAATCGCGGCGCCATCGAAGGTTATGTGGGCGGACTGATCCACCAGGCGCTGCTGAACAATCCTGAGGTGATCCGGTTGCGTCGTCTGCCCATGGGGGGACGGGTCGCCGATACCCTGGATGAAGCGCTCGCCGACATTGCAGCACAACTCCTTCAAGGCGCTGCTGAAGGACTCCAGAGCCCGCAATTCCGACGACTTGCGCGCAACCTGGCGGACGAGTTTTTCGAGGCCTGGGTTTACCAGGACGAAAACACCGACCTGGCGCTCGAAGAGCTGTTGGTGGACGTCATCGAGGTGCTCAAACAGCAGGTGTTGGATCGTCGCTGGAGCCGGTTCGTCGGCCCCATTCAGCCACCGTCGCCGCCAGGCTAGTTCCGGCTGGCTGCGGCCAGACCTTCCTGCTGATCGAGTCGAGCCCCGACCACCATCTCGGTCGCCCAATTGACAAGGATGTCGGTATAGGCCTTCTGGCAGCAGTCGCTTGTCAGCGCATGATCAGCGCCGAGAATGATCCTGTGCGTCAGCGAGTGCGTCTGATGGAAGGCGGCGCGATAACTCATGATGGTGCTGTGCGGGACCAGATGATCGTGCTCAGACTCGACGATGAGCACGTCGCCGCGGAACGCGGCGCAAGCCGCCAGTGCACGATTCTCTTCAGGCACGACCCGTCTGCCGCGCAGCTGATTGAGCAGATCGCGATTCAACTGACGCTTGGGCACCATCCAGTCATCGTCGCCGTACAGCGCCGGAACCCGCATAGCCAGCCACTTCACCGGCCGCATAGTTGTCAGCAACGCCGCCAGGTAGCCGCCATAGCTGGTTCCCACCACAGCGATGGCGGACGGATCGATATGAGGATGCTGCGCCAGCAGATCGTAGGCGGCCAACAAATCATTCAGATTCTGCTCGCGGGTGACGGTCTGCTGTTGGGCCAGCGTCAAGGCATGCCCCCGCAGGTCGAAGGACAAGCAGATGCAGCCCAAGCCCGCGATGCCACGGGCACGCGTCAGGTCACGCTCCTGGCTGCCCCCCCAGCCATGCACGAACAGCACCCCAGGCAGCTTGGTGGGCGGTGAGAGGAACGTACCGGCGATATGTTCATCATCAACCAGGATGTCTACGCATTCACTCTGAGTTGCCATAATCCTCCACCACTACGTATTTGGTAATGAAACCTACGTCGGCGTCTTCGTCGCGGAACAGGACGGTCGCCCCAGGCGGAACGGCCTGCGACTCACCATAGACCTCTACGGTGGACGCCCGTACTGCTCCGCGCTCGCCCTTGATGAATGTTTCAAGCGCAGCGATTTCAGCACCACTTGCGCCCCCGATTCGCCAGGACTGCTCCAGCACACCGGAGCAAGCACGACCACGGCCATCAACGCCCTGCGCAATATCGTAGTTACGACGGGACGCGAAGAAACCACGGAAGCACGCCGACGCGGCATCGTCATAGACCTGCGCTTGCATCACGGCCAGTCGAGCCTTCTCCGGCAAATCGAGCTTCAGCAACGCCTCAAAATCACCGTCCGAGACGACCAGATCCGATCCGCCGTAGACCGTCTCGCCAGAATTGTCAGGCGTCAGCCGCTGGGTGCCGTAGTAGCTGAGTGTTCTTCCCGCCACCCGGATCTGCCCAACGCTGAACGTCGTTACATGCTCCAGATTGGCCTCGAGCACCAGCCCATACTGGGCCATCTCCTTGGCATCAACGTGTTCCAGAGCATCATCCAGCTGCTGCTCGGTATTGATTCGTTCCTGACCTCGCCCGCCAGTGGCCCGCACCGGCTTGAGCCTCAGCGAACCTTCGTGCAGCAGCCGTCGCCCTGCTTCGCGAGCATCGTCGAGTGAAAAGACGCTATAGCCAGGCAGCACGCTGCCGCTGACACGAGCCGCGAAGTCACGGGACCAGCCCCTCGGCGCATCCGCCTCGGGCCGCACAAGCGGATGTGTGATGGCCTTGGTTTCTATGAACCCCTGAGGCACCACGCCACCGAACAGGTCTTCCTCATCATCAAGGCCCAGTTCACGGGCTGCATCGGTACCGATGATGGTGCCCGAAGGCACGAAATACAGTGGGTGCGAATACTCGATGGCCTGGTCGTACTCACCTAAAAAGGTCAGGCCCTTAACTGCGGCAAGACGCTTGGCCAGATGCTCGTGCACGGCCTTTTCATGTTTGGGATCTCTGGCTCTGTTGGCCAGAGTCACTACTGCCCCGCGGGGCATGTGCGGCGCATCCGCATTGATCATCTGAGGGCTCGCTCCATGGACTGCTGGTACATGCACGGCGAGCGGTCAAAAGCCGCCCGTTTCGCTCGTTCTCACCCGAGCCAAAGCGGATCCGGTGTAATAAGGTAGACCTTGGATATCGGCTATCTATCCTTAGAGTCGGTCGCGGACTCATCTCGACCGTCCGCAGCCACAAACAAAAAAGGGGAGCAGACCTAAGCCTGCCCCCCTTTCTTTTCTACCCGGACGCTCAGTCTTCGACTGAACTGCGAATCAGATGATCGAAGGCACTCAGCGAGGCTTTCGCGCCCTCACCAACGGCGATGACGATCTGCTTGTACGGCACCGTGGTGACGTCACCCGCAGCGAAGATGCCGGGTAGTGAGGTCTCGCCACGCGCATCGACGATGATCTCGCCGCGG
The DNA here is from genome assembly GCF_053470365.1 of Stutzerimonas tianxiuensis. NCBI lineage: Bacteria > Pseudomonadati > Pseudomonadota > Gammaproteobacteria > Pseudomonadales > Pseudomonadaceae > Stutzerimonas > Stutzerimonas tianxiuensis. Next base: position 17,259 of record NZ_JBPVWS010000018.1, read on the forward strand.
GAGGTCAGCTCTACCGTACCTTTCAGCCAATCGGAGTTGGGCAGCAGGCCGATCTGCACGAAGATGCCTTCCAGTTCCAGCTCATGGAACTCACTGGAGTTGCGGTCCTTGTAGGTCAGGCCGATTACCTTCTTGCCGTCGCCGATGACTTCACTGGTCAGCGCACTGGTGATCACGGTGACGTTGGGCAGGCTGTGCAGCTTCTTCTGCAGCACCGCATCGGCACGCAGCTGGCTGTCGAACTCGAGCAAGGTGACCTGAGCGACGATACCCGCCAGGTCGATCGCCGCTTCCACGCCCGAGTTGCCGCCGCCAATCACCGCGACGCGCTTGCCCTTGAACAGCGGGCCGTCGCAGTGCGGACAGTAGGCCACGCCACGGCCACGGTATTCCTGCTCGCCCGGGACGTTCATTTCGCGCCAGCGCGCACCGGTCGCCAGAATCAGCGTCTTGGCTTTCAGCGAGCCACCATTTTCGAGCTTGATCTCGTGCAGACCGCCTTCGCTTGAAGCGGGGATCAACTGCGCCGCACGCTGCAGATTCATGATGTCGACGTCGTATTCGCGTACGTGGTTTTCCAGCGCACGGGCCAGTTTCGGACCTTCGGTCTCGTTGACCGAGATGAAGTTCTCGATGGCCATGGTGTCCAGCACCTGACCGCCGAAGCGCTCGGCGGCGACGCCGGTACGGATACCCTTACGCGCCGCGTAGATGGCCGCTGCAGCGCCGGCCGGGCCACCGCCGACCACGAGCACGTCGAAGGCGTCCTTGGCGCTGAGCTTCTCGGCATCACGCGCCGAGGCGCCGGTGTCGAGCTTGGCGAGGATCTCTTCTTCGCCCATGCGGCCCTGACCGAACAGCTCGCCGTTGAGGTAGATGCTGGGCACGGACATCACCTGGCGCACCGTGACCTCTTCCTGGAACAAGGCTCCGTCGATGGCGACGTGACGGATGTTGGGGTTAAGTACGGCCATCAGGTTCAGTGCCTGAACCACGTCGGGGCAATTCTGGCAGGACAGCGAGAAATAGGTTTCGAAGTTGTATTCGCCGTCGAGGTTCTTGATCTGCTCGATGATTTCCGGAGCAGTCTTTGACGGATGCCCACCCACTTGCAACAGGGCGAGGACTAGCGAGGTGAATTCGTGGCCCATCGGAATGCCAGCGAAACGCAGGCTAATGTCGCCGCCAATACGATTGAGGGCGAACGAAGGTTTACGCACGTCATTGCCGTCGGTGCGCAGAGTGATCTTGTCGCTCAGGCTGGTGATATCTTCCAGCAGGTTGAGCATTTCCTGGGACTTGGCGCCGTCACCGAGGGACGCGACGATCTCGAACGGCTGGGTGACCTTTTCCAGATAGGTTTTCAGTTGCGTTTTGAGATTGGAGTCCAACATGAGCAGCGATCCCCTTTTTAAGAAATTCAGGTAATAAAACGCCCGGACGGTTCACGCCCAGGCGTTGGAGCTCGGACTGATGAATCGTCCGAAAAACAGCAGCTTGGACGCTGCGCCGAGCGCAGCGCCTCTCGGCTGTTTAGATCTTGCCGACCAGATCCAGAGACGGGGCCAGAGTGGCTTCGCCTTCTTTCCACTTAGCTGGGCAAACTTCGCCTGGATGCGCAGCGGTGTACTGAGCAGCCTTCAGCTTGCGCAGGGTCTCGGAAACGTCGCGAGCGATTTCGTTGGAGTGAATCTCAACGGTCTTGATCACGCCTTCCGGGTTGATCAGGAAAGTACCGCGCAGGGCAAGACCTTCTTCAGCAATGTGAACGCCGAAAGCGTTGGTCAGCTGGTGAGTCGGGTCACCGATCAGCGGGAACTGAGCTTTACCGACAGCAGGGGAAGTCTCGTGCCAGACCTTGTGAGAGAAGTGGGTATCGGTGGTAACGATGTATACCTCGGTACCGGCCTTCTGGAATTCGGCATAGCTGTTGGCAGCGTCTTCGATCTCGGTCGGGCAGTTGAAGGTAAAGGCTGCCGGCATGAAGATCAGCACCGACCACTTGCCCTTGAGGGACTCTTCGGTGACTTCGATGAACTTGCCATTGTGGAAAGCGTTAACTTTGAACGGCTGGACTTGGGTGTTGATCAGAGACATCTACTAACTCCTTTTGGGATTCAGAATTTAACGCCGCCTAAGATAGCGCAGGCAGCGAGATATGGTTAATTGATTGAGGAAATTAACCCAATAGAACAAAGCTATCGGAGCCCTCCTCCTCGGCGTCGGCAGCTATGACACCTGGTGGCGGCGACAATTCGAACTTGCTGAACCGACTTCACTCTGTTGCCGCTATGGCCAGAAAGCGCTAATGCCTGCTACGCCCTGCGCGCCGATCTGCGAAGCCCTTGCCATATCGCTTGGACCAAGGCCGCCCAGCAGGTATGCCGGCTGTGCAAAGCCTAGCAGCAGATCAGCGGCGCACTGCCACCCCATGGGGGTCGCCTCTGGGTGCGAGGCCGTAGCAAGTATCGGCGAGAGCACGATGAAATCAACCCCCATCTGCTTTGCCAGCTCCAGCTCCGCCCTGTCGTGGCATGACGCAGCAAGCCATCGCCCCGGCTCGATCGGCCTTCCGGCGCCGGCGTGCCTAACCAACTGCGAGGCCGTCAGATGCCAGCCGGCGTCCGGAAAATCATCGGCCCACTCCAATGGCCCTTTAAGCATCACCTGCGCGCGCCCGGCGCTCATTTCCAGTACTTGAGACGCCAGCGCCAGATACTCGGCATCAGGTAGAGAGGGGCAGCGTAACTGCAGCAGCCGAGTCCCCGCATCAAGCGCGAGCGCCAATCCGCTTAGCAATTGCTGTGGCGCCAAGCGGTCCGGGGTAATCAGATACGACTTCGGCAAACGAGCCGCAGCGATGATTGGCCGGTTCGCCGCCGGAAAGTCATAACGCGGCAAATCCTCTGCCGCGACCCAAGCCAGAGGCTGCCCTTCTGCGCCGTGCGCCTCGCCGACAAACTCAAGCACTTCCCAGACGTCGAGCAACACCTGCTTGTCCGGATAATCGTGGCGTACCTGTATCAGGGGCCTCGCGGCAGTTACGGCAATCCCCAGCTCTTCGGCCAGCTCCCGAGCAAGTGCGGACTCCGCACTCTCGCCCTCTTCCACCTTGCCACCAGGAAATTCCCAGAGGCCGCCCTGGTGCTTGTCCATGGGGCGCTTGGCGATCAGCACATGACCGTTAGCGCCACGGATCACGCCCGCGGCGACGTGGAGCCGTTTCATCTACGAATACCAAGCGGCGATCTGAGCGCCCCTGGGACCTGCCGCAGCGGTTTGCGCACGCTGGTCACTGCCAGCGGATCAGGTGCGGTATTCGGCATTGATCCGTACGTATTCGTGAGAGAGGTCTGTGGTCCAGATCGTCTCGCTGCAATCACCGCGACCGAGTTCGATACGAATTTCGATCTCTTCCTCAGCCATTACCGCGGCGCCCTGCTCTTCCGTGTAGCTCGGCGAACGACCGCCTTGGCTGGCGATGCACACGCCTCCCAGATAGACATCGATCTTGCTCACATCCAGATCGGGAACACCTGCACGACCAACCGCGGCCAGAATACGGCCCCAGTTAGGGTCGGAGGCGAACAGTGCCGTCTTGATCAGCGGCGAATGCGCGACGGCATAGCCGACGTCCAGACACTCCTGATGGTTACCACCACCGTTGACCTGAACGGTGACGAATTTGGTCGCGCCTTCGCCGTCACGCACAATGGATTGCGCCACCTCCATGCTGACTTCAAAAACCGCCTGTTTGAGCTTGGTGAACAGCTCTCCGCTAGCATCAGTGATCTCAACAACATCAGCCTTGCCGGTAGCGATCAGCATGCAGCAGTCGTTGGTCGAGGTGTCTCCGTCGATGGTGATACGGTTGAACGACTTGTTGGCTGCGTCCCGTAGCAGATCCTGCAAAACCGACTGAGCAACCTTTGCATCGGTAGCGATGTAACCCAGCATGGTCGCCATGTTGGGACGGATCATGCCGGCGCCTTTGGAGATGCCGGTGACTGTGACCGTCACGCCTTCATGCTCGAATTGACGGCTCGCACCCTTGGGCAGCGTATCGGTGGTCATGATGCCGGTGGCGGCTTCGGCCCAGTGATTTTCATCCAGGTCGGCCAACGCGGCAGGAAGCGCCGCCTCGATCTTCTCAACGGGCAGCAGCTCACCGATGACGCCAGTTGAAAACGGCAGGATTGCTTCGGCTTCGACACCGGCCAGGGCGGCCAAACTGGCACAACTGCGGATTGCAGCTTGCATGCCGGGCTCGCCGGTGCCGGCGTTCGCGTTTCCGGTATTGGTTAGCAGGTAACGTACGGTTCCCTGAGTTCGCTGCTTCGCAAGAATCACCGGCGCGGCGCAAAAGGCATTGAGGGTAAACACACCCGCAACCGTTGAGCCTTCGGCGCAACGCATCACCACGACGTCCTTGCGTCCAGGTCGCTTGATACCCGCCGAAGCAATACCAAGCTCGAATCCGGCAACCGGGTGCAGTGTAGGTAGGGGACCAAGACCGACAGCCATCGATGCGCTCCTTAAGAAGGAATGGATGGCCTTCGGCCACCGAAAATCAGGGAGAAAAACGCCGCGAGCGGCTTGAGCCGGTCGCGGCGCGGTCAACACAGACGGATCCGCTTACTGGACCTGACCATGGCAATGCTTGTACTTCTTACCTGACCCGCAGGGGCAGGGTTCGTTGCGCCCGATCTTCTGCTCGGTACGCGCCGGGGCCACAGCGGCTGCTACATCGCCTTCAGCCTCGGGTTCCTCTTGGTCGGCTTCCAGCGCCGAAACCTCGGCATGCTGAAATTGCATACGCTGCGCCAGCTCCTCAGCCTCACGGCGCAAACGCTGCTCCTCCTCGGCGGGGTCTTCGCGACGCACCTGCACGTGGGACAGAACCCGGATACTGTCGCGCTTGATGGACTCAAGCAGCTCCTGGAACAGCGTAAAGGACTCGCGCTTGTATTCTTGCTTCGGGTTCTTCTGGGCGTAGCCACGCAGGTGGATACCGTGACGCAGATGGTCCATCGTCGACAGATGGTCCTTCCACAGGTCGTCCAGCACACGAAGCACAATCTGCTTCTCGAAGGTGCGTAACGCCTCGGCGCCAGCCAATTCTTCCTTTTCGTTGTAGGCCGCTATCAATGCTTCAAGGATGCGTTCGCGCAGCGTCTCCTCATACAGCTTCTCGTCTTCATCAAGCCACTGCTGGACCGGCAGCCGCACGCCGAAATCGCTGTAGAGCACCGCTTCCAGACCACTGATGTCCCATTGTTCGGGCAGCGACTGCGGCGGGATGTGCTGGTTGATCGCGTAATCGAGCGCCTCGCGGCGGAATTCGGCTATGGTTTCGCCGATTTCTTCGGCCGCCAGCAAACTGTTGCGCATGTGATAAATCACCTTGCGCTGCTCGTTGGCGACATCGTCATATTCGAGCAGTTGCTTACGCATATCGAAGTTGCGGCCTTCGACCTTGCGCTGGGCCTTTTCGATGGCGTTGGTCACCATGCGATGCTCAATCGCCTCACCGGACTCCATGCCCAGCGCCTTCATGAAGTTCTTCACCCGATCAGAGGCGAAGATGCGCATCAGGCTGTCTTCCAGCGACAGATAGAAACGGCTTGAGCCGGCGTCCCCTTGACGCCCGGCGCGACCACGCAGCTGGTTGTCGATACGACGCGACTCGTGGCGTTCAGACGCGATCACATGCAAACCACCCGCCTCGAGTACCGCCTGATGACGCTTCTGCCAGTCGGATTTGATCTGAGCGACCTGATCGTCCGAGGGGCTGTCGAGCGCCGCAACTTCAACTTCCCAGTTGCCGCCGAGCAGGATGTCGGTACCTCGGCCGGCCATGTTGGTCGCGATCGTGACCGCACCTGGGCGTCCTGCCTGGGCAATGATCTCGGCCTCCTTGTCGTGATGCTTGGCATTGAGCACCTTGTGCTCGATGCCTTCGCTGACCAGCAACCGCGAAACGTATTCCGATGTTTCAATGGTTGCGGTGCCCACCAGCACAGGACGGCCGTTGTTTTGGCAATCCTTGATGTCCGCAATGATGGCAGCGAATTTCTCTTCTTGGGTCAGGTAGACCAGGTCGTTGTAGTCCTTGCGTGCCAGCGGCTTGTTGGTCGGAATCACCATCACCGGCAGGTTGTAGATCTGCATGAACTCGAATGCTTCAGTGTCTGCAGTACCGGTCATGCCCGACAGCTTTTTGTACAGACGGAAGTAGTTCTGGAAGGTGGTCGACGCAAGCGTCTGGCTTTCCGGCTGGATCGGCAGCCCTTCCTTGGCCTCGATGGCCTGATGCAGGCCCTCGGAGAGGCGACGCCCTGGCATGGTCCGACCGGTGTGTTCGTCAATCAACAACACCTGATTGTTCTGGACAATGTACTCAACGTTGCGGTGGAACAGTTTGTGCGCGCGCAGGCTGGAATACACGTGGGTCAGCAAGCCAAGGTTGTGGGCCGAATACAGGCTCTCGCCTTCGGCGAGCAGCCCTGCCTTGGTCAGCATTTCCTCGACAAACTGGTGGCCAGACTCGTTCAGCTCGACCTGACGTGTCTTCTCGTCGATCGAGAAGTGACCTTCCTGAGTAACGACGCCCTCTTCCTCTTCAATGTGCTGTTTGAGCAGAGGAATCAACTGGTTGATCTGCTGATAGAGCTTGGAGCTGTCTTCGGCCTGGCCGGAGATGATCAGTGGCGTGCGGGCTTCGTCGATGAGGATCGAGTCGACCTCGTCGATAACCGCGAAATTGAGTTCGCGCTGGTTCTTTTCTTCCAGGCTGAATGCCATGTTGTCGCGCAGGTAGTCGAAGCCGAACTCGTTGTTCGTACCGTATGTGATATCAGCCGCGTACGCTGCGCGCTTCTCTTCCGGCGGCTGGAAGGGTGTGACGATACCCACTGTCAAACCCAGGAATTCATACAGCGGACGCATCCAGTTGGCATCGCGACGCGCCAGGTAATCGTTCACCGTAACAACATGAACACCTTTGCCAGCGAGTGCGTTGAGGTATACGGCCAAGGTCGCAACCAACGTCTTGCCTTCACCGGTACGCATTTCGGCAATTTTGCCTTCGTGAAGCGTCATGCCGCCGATCAGCTGCACGTCGAAGTGCCGCATCCCCATAACGCGTTTGCCGGCTTCGCGGCAGACGGCAAAGGCTTCGGGAAGAATTTGATCAAGGGTCTCGCCTTGGCCGAGGCGGGCCTTGAACTCTTCGGTCTTGCTCCGCAACTGCTCGTCGGAGAGAGACAGCATCTGCTCTTCGAGCGCATTGACGGATTGAACCGCCTTGAGCATGCGCTTGACCTCACGCTCATTCTTGCTACCAAAGAGCTTCTTCATTAAAGGCGCAAACATATCGACAAAGACTTCCATGCTGGGGATGGAGGCACGGCCGCAGGGCCACCACGGCTTCGTGCAAAGGGGGCATTCTACTCGGAAACGTTCGAGAGGAAAGGTGCCTACTGCGCAGGCGAGCCAGCCAATGGCGCCAGGAATCAGACGATTCGGTCGCAGGTTTAGCCGGTGATGCCTCGATCAGATGGCTAATGCAGCTTCTGCTAACATGTCGGCTCTTCAGTTACGAGCGTCAGCCATGTCGTTTCGCCCTTTGCCGGCCCGAGCGCCCGCGGCGCTACTGCGCGAGGCCAAACCACTAAAAGCGCTGTTTGGCGAGGCGAGGCGGCTGGATCGTCTACAAAAACTGGTCGACAGCCAACTGCAGCCCGCGGCACGGGAGTTTTGCCGTGTCGCCTCATGGCGCGAAGGTACCCTGCTATTGATCGTTACCGACGGCCACTGGGCAACGCGACTGCGCTATCAGCAAAGACGCTTACAACGTCAGCTGCAATGCATGGACGAGTTCAGCGGCTTGAGCCGTATTCAGTTCAAGGTTCAGCCCCCGGAAACACCGCGGCATAAGCCCGGACCGGCGCCAGAACTGTCGGTGCGAGCGGCAGACAATATCCAGGAAACCGCTCTCGGCATAACAGATCCCAAGCTCAGGGCCGCGCTTGAGCGACTCGCCAGCCACGCCCGCTCCGACAAGGATTCCTGACGTGCGTCCACCAACACGACCACAGGCCGACATCTGAAAGTCGCACCCTTCGCGAGCCGGCGTTAGGATGTTTGCCGGATCACGCTGAAAAAGAGGTTTCAATGGCTAACCATTCACGCGCCCGCTCATCATGCTGATCGGCGCGTTTCTAGTCGCAGCCTGGCTGATCTTACTGATTCGGTATCCACTTCGAGCGGTGCCGATTTCTTTGGGAGCGCTGCTCGGCCTTGGTGTCGTTGCCGCTTGGGTGATCTGGCAAGAACAACGTGAGGAACATCTGCTTGGCCAGCTCGAGCTGCGGATGTCGTATTCACCGACTAGCTGCCCAGCCGGACAGCCGCTGCGCATCATTCTGGACAACCATAGCCCGAAGCCGATGCGCAGCCTGAGCTGGGAAGTAGCCGCCTACTCGCCCGGCTCAAGCCTCAACTTGGTAACCTCCAACTACGATGCGCCAAAATACCGCGGCCCAGGCGACCTGCAACCCGGTCAACGCTGGCACTCCTGCGCCCCGCTACCACCGTTGCGCGCGGGCTACCGCAGCCGCGACCTCGACTTTCGCGCCGAGCGGCTTCGGGGGCACTTCGCTGACTGAGGTAAACAGCTGTCACGCAGACGTCACACGGAGGCTTTTCAATCAGCGCCAGCCAGCATATGCTGTATGGATAAACAGTATTTTTCTCAGTTGAGCCGAGGTGGCAGATGGCCGTCGAAATTGTGTACCGCAGCAGCCGGGACCTGGAGCGCTTGTTCATGGATAAAGCCGAAGCCGATCGTCACGACAAAATGCTCGAGCTTGCCGAAGCCTTGGCTGCGGCACTGCAGAAAGCCACACCGTCACTTAGCGAACAGCAGGCTGAAGACATTGGCATCTTCATGGCCCGACACCGTGACCTCTTTGCCAAGGCCTTTAAAAACAATCCGGAAGTACTGCAGGAGCTGCCGGCTTCCTCCGAACCGGCCTGACAGTGCCGGAGCGCTATGCTTAGCCCAGGCCGCTAGTGCTTCCTTTTGCCACAGGGCAACACGCTCAGCGGGCGAAACTAGTTAAACAGCATCAGGTCCATTGGGGGCAGTCATCCAATCAGGAACCGGCATGGACAGTCCATTCAAGAAAATCAGTGATGTGTTTCAGCCAGACTACAACGTCAATTTCAGTATTCAGAAACCCGACGGAAGTATTCTGCTGACGCTGACCGACACGATGGGCGTGGCGGTAAAGCGCTTCATCAGTTCCAGCCAATGGCGGGACCAGCAGCAGCTGGAGCGCCTGATCACCAGTCTCCAGTTCAGCCTCGCCATCGAACGAGGCGGGCAGACCACCTCTTATCGCCTGACCAAGCTTTCACATTCAGCAGCACAGTAAAGGTCAACGTTGTTGCCGGTAGGCTTTGCGCTGCCGATCTTCTGACACAGCTGAAAAATGGCAATTTCTCTGCCGGCGCAGCGGCAGGCAGCGCCCCTCGTTACCACACGCGCTTATCTAGGTCTGCCACTGCTGATCAGACTAAAGCCAGGCCAAAGCCTTAGCGCGCGCCACCGCTTGCGTACGTCTGGCCACCCCGAGTTTGGTGTTGATTCGACGCGCGTGGGTCTTAACCGTGTGCAGCGAAATAAATAACTGCTCGGCGATTTCTTGATTCGAGCATCCCTGGGCGATGAGACGCAGGACCGTGAGTTCGCGGTTGCTCAGGATGATTTCATCGCCTGAAGCAGCGCTCTCTTCTGGTTCTCGCTCGAATTGCAACAATCGATCACGCAGGCTTTCCCCCTTGCCAGCAGGCAACATGCTAGCAAGCCATTGCGGCTGACGATGCTGCAATTCGTACAGCGGCTTGACCAGATGCTGCCTCGCAGCCTCAGCGAGGGCTTTGCGTAACTCCAGTTCTGCTTCGTCATGCTGGCCATCCACTTGGAGCGCTTCGGCCAGCGTAAAACGACACTCACAGGCCAGGCCCAACCGTTGAGAACGGAGGTTTTGGTCGATCAGTTCGCGCAGCGTGTCGATAGCCAGCGAGCCACGGCCGGACAGTATGTCGATAACCGCAAGATAGCGATGAACTCGTGGAAGTAACTCGTAAAACCCGGACGGTGCGATATAGGTGTGGCCATCGTAGAGTTCCAGCACCTGTACGAATATGGCCCTGGCCTTCTTTAGCTGCCCTTGATGCAGCCAGGTCACGCCGGTAATCAATGGCAGAATGCCCCTGAAACGCGCTTCCGGCACATGCCGCCACTGGGCCAACCGCTCGGCCTCTCGTAACCAATGGTAAGCCGAAGGGAATTCCTGGCTGCGAGCTGCCAGCTCTGCCAGCCCTGCATAGCCGAAGAATACGTACGAATCGCCGCAGGTCTCAGTCTCGGCTCGACCTTGCTGATACGCTTCGCGGGCCGGCTCATCGAGCCCCTGATAGGCGAGCAGATGGCCCCGTAGCAGCTTTAGCCGACCAATAATCGGGCTGTGGCCGACACCGTCGCGTAGCACCATCAAAGACTCTTCGAGAACCCCAACGGCTCGCTCGAACTCGCCGGTAATTTCAAGCAGCTGAATTCGATCGACGCTCAGCATCGCTTCATACAGTACGCTGCCCTTGAGCCGGGCAAGCTTCATGCCTTCGCTGTTGTAATGCTGGGCCAATTCGAGCTGGCTTTCGGCTATCGCCTGTTGAGATAACGCCTGATAACAAAGCACCCGTTGGGCCCAAGCGTGATCAGAAAGGACTTCCAGGGCCTGAAGGCAGTAATCTCTAGCCTCCGGCTCACCTCGTAAACGGGCTAAAAAACCCCGCAAAGCTTGCCACTGAGCAAGTAGCTGCGCCTGGCGCCTTGCATCGGGCTGAGGAAAAAACTTCGCCAGATCGGCGAGACAGTCATCCACTTCATCTAAGCGAGCAGAGATAATCAAAGCCCAGCCATGCAGCACGATCAACCGGGTCGTACTGTTGAACAAGTCTTGCGGCAGTTCACTGCGCCACTTCATGAAATGCGAAACGTTGTCACCGATGAGCAATTGCTCCTGCCCATAGCGCTGCAGGAAGTTGGCTGCGACTTCTGGCTGCCCCGCCCACAGCGCATGCTCCACCGCCTCGCGCATTTCGCCGCGGTTGGCAAACCACTGGCAGGCACGCAGGTGCGTCTGGGTGGGCGATGCTACCCCGGGCATGCGTCGTAACATCAACGCCAGCGGCCGCCACAGGCGATACCATTCACCACAATTGTCGGTCTGGCGAATAAACAGCTGGGATGTTTTGAGCACATCGAGAAGATCGCTTCCGATGCCGTCGAGGACGTGCTCACACAACTGCGATGAAAAGCGCGGCATGCGCGCCAGCGCGAAAAGCGCCCGGCAAATATCCTCGCTCTGCCCCTCAAGTACTTCGCGCTGCACGTAATCTCGTAACAGTGAAGTACCGGCAATCAATCGCTCACGAACCGCCTGCTCATCAGCATTCAATAACAGCAAGCTGACGCCGGCCAGCCACCCCTCGCTGCCCAACATCAATTGCTTGAAGGTGTCATCGGCGAGCTCTAGGCGGTGCGCTTTGAGCAATAACCGGAGCTCACTCGCAGTCAGCGCCAGCGCTTCAGCCTCCAGTTCGAACAAGTCACCCTGCAACAATAGCCTGGGCAGCTTCCAAGCGGGCTGCCGACGGCTGCTTACCCACCAGCTGACGGATTCGGGGCCCCTCTCGATAAGCAAGTCGAGGCAGGCGTCGAAGGGCGCTGTTACCTCCCGCGGATAGTCATCCAACATTATCCAGAGCGGTCGCGGAAAATCATTCAGCAGATTAACGAGGTCTTGCTGAACGTCACCGCTCACCTCAATTGTGTTGTTCAATACCCGACGAAGTTGGGAATACAGAGCTTCCGCAGAGAACCCTCTACCGCCTAGATCAAGCCAGACCAGATGCGTATCGGCAGGTACCAGCCGCGCGCACTCGTTCATCAGCACGCTCTTGCCAAACCCGGCGGGTGCACAGATCAAACGCAGTCGGCAGTGGGATTCTAGTAAAGCATCGACGAGTCGAGGCCTTGGTACATGTAACGGCGGGAGCCGAGGGATAGTCGCAATTTGAACCTGCGCGGCGGCTTCTGTGCTGAGGGCACCAGGGTTGAAGCGTACGGACATAGCGAGGTTTCTCTTATTCGTATCAATCCATTGAGGAACGCGTTGAGCGCTGCTGTCAACACCCACTCCTGGGCAGTCGACGTCTTTCAATCGATGCGCATGCGCCGTAATAACCTGCACGATTGCGGATCTTTTGTCGACTCACCCTATGAGCATACCGCTCTGAATGGATGGGTACCGAGCTCTCTAGTGGCTGAAAAGTATCACTCCCGGCTGACCGACAAATAAAAAAGGCGGCCAACTGGCCGCCTTATTCACCTTAGAGATGCTATCTGATTAGCGAACCCCCGCATTACGTAATGCAGCCGGCGTAAAGTCACGGGCGGACGCTTTGTAGCCGAACTCGTGTGCTGGCTCTTCGTTACTCAGACCAATAGCGATGTAACGACCGGAGATAATGTCGTAGAGCGCTTCAAAGGCATAGGCCGGCACTTTGTGCTGATAGTACTGCAGCATATGCGCCTCACCGACACGCCACAGTTGGCCGCGGCCGTCATACAGCTCCGATTGCACGATGGTCCAAGTGTCTTCATCAACAAAGAAACGACGCTTGGCGTAAATGTTGCGTTCACCCTCTTTCAGGTTGGCTTCGATCTCCCAGACACGATGCAGTTCGTAGCGCGCCAGATCCTGATTTACGTGTCCAGCTTTCAGAACGTCGCTGTACTTCACGTCGCTAGAGTTGATTTCATAGCTGTTGTAGGGGATGTACAGCTCCTTCTTACCAACCAGCTTCCAGTCGTAGCGATCAGGAGCACCGCTAAACATGTCGAAGTTGTCGGTCGTCCGCATACCGTCTGCCGCCGTGCCCGGGCCATCATAGGCCACCTGTGGTGCACGCCGCACACGGCGCTGACCGGCGTTGTAAATCCAGGCTTGGCGAGGATCTTTCACCTGATCCAGCGAGTCATGAACCAGCAGGACGTTACCCGCAAGGCGAGACGGAGCCGTTACACGCTGTTTGAAAAACAGCAATGCGTTCTTGGCACGCTCAGCATCCAGATCGGACATATCACTTGGGAACGCCACTTCGTCCTCGAAGTGGACCAGCGTGTAACTGCCATTTGTTTGAGGCGTGGCTTGCACGATATTACGTCGCACATTTCCGCCACGATAGCGGGTGATGTGGTTCCAAACGACTTCCAGACCATTCTTAGGAATGGGGAACGCGTAGTAGCGGCTATCAGAGAAATTTGCGATACCGTTACCGCCATCGACCAGTTCGGTTTTCAACGCACTGGTTTTAGCCGCTTCGTAGATTCGATCTGGTACGGCAGCACTGCGATGAGTCGGAAAGACGCGGATCTTGTACGTTTCAGGATAGCGCTTGAACATGGCCTGCTGGCCTGCCGTGAGCTTGTCCTTGTACTGGTCGACGTTCTGAGCAGTGATGACGAACTCAGGCTGCTCGCCTTTGAACGGATTGGTCAGATGGCCGTTATCCAGCGGAGCAGCGTCGGTGGACAGACCGCCTGTCCAGGCCGGAATTGTCCCTTCAGCGTTGCCCGCCTTCTCGGCACCAAGTGGAGTCAATGTATTGCCGAGCTTTGCGGCTTCCTCAGGGGAGACTGCAGCCATCACACTGCTTGCCAGCAGCGAGAAAGCCAAGACACTGAATAATTTTTTTGTTGTTTTCATACGCTTCCAGTTCCTCTTGATCTTGTTTTGGCCGGAGGCCTTGTACGTAGACTGGCGCGTAGCGGAGCTCTCGAAAGAGCTCCGTACGGCGTTACTGAAATAGCCTCCTTAGAAGTTCACACCCATACTGAGGGCAAGAAAGTCGCGATCAACTAGCGTGTTGTAGTCACCACCGAAGAAATCGGTATAGGACAGGCTGGCCGTATAACGGTTTTGGTAAACCGCATCGACGCCAACGCTTACAGCCTTCGAGCCCTCATTGAACAGACCGTTCGGTCCGTAACCATCCACATCGTGAGAGAAGGACACGTTTGGCGTTAGGTTTATGCCAGCGAATACGTTGCTATAGTCGGCGAGCGCGCGCAGACGGTAGCCCCAAGAGTTGGCTGTTACGAAACCGTCATTGCCGTATTCCGGGGTGTCGAGCCCATAAATCGAGTCGCGACCATAGCGAAGTTCGCTTTTACTTTCGAGACCACCGACGTGCGCGTAGCCAATCTCACCGACGACCGTGACACGTCCCGCGCCAAGTACCTGATCAAAGAAGTGCGTGAAGGTTGTTTGGATCTGAGTAACTTCCTTGCGGTTGTAGCCTTTATGCTCCACACCAGCCTGTCCAAGCGCCCCAGTCACATCACCCACCGCGATGGCACCGCCGATGCCCGTCGCAAGCAAACCAGTGGTATAGGTCGAGTTGAGCGACACCGGCAGGTTGGGCCTATAACTGATTTCACCCGACCACGCAGTGCCTGTAGGAAGCGTCGTTGCGAAGCTAGCACCGTATAGGCGGATGTCTTCAGGATACTCAAGGAAATACTCACCGTTGCTCAGCAGCGCGGGAGATGCCAAAGCACCGAAGGCGGCGCCCGCCGGGAGGCCCGGAGCAGGTGATGGCGTGCCAAGCAAACCAAGCAGAGCGCCAATTTCAGCAGCCGATGCGTTCTTGTAGCCCACCGTCGGTGTGCGGCTGTGGTAATTCATGAAATATGCGCCGTATTCAGCCGTATCGCCCAACCAGCGGAAGGCAAAACCATATTGACCAGAGTCACGCGCGTCCCGGTCGCCGCCCCTAGGAATGGTTACGCCTTCGGGCCCAACGGTGATTCCCAGATCGTCCAGCCCAGGGTAGTTTGCACCGAAGGCGCCGAAAGCAGCGTTCAGTTGCTCAATACTTACACCAGCGCCAATGATTGCGTCACGCTGAGCAGCCGACAGAACGGTATAGTTATCATCGCAACCGTCAGCAGCTACGTCGTTGCTGGCGAAAAACGTCCCGCAGTTGTCGATGATCGTTTGATCCCATTCCAGCTGGTAAAACGCCTCCATACTGAGCCGATCACTGAGGCTCTGCGATACATAAAGCATGTTGACCGGAATCAGCCCTTCCTTGATTTCAGCACCAGGCCGGCGAAACGCGGCGGCATCAAGCGGGTTGATTGAGTTGATCGAGTTACCGATGAACGTGCTTTCACCCCAGCTGACAACTTGCTTACCAAGGCGAACAGTACCCGGGAGGTCGCCTAGGTAGTAGTTGTGATAGAGGAACGCATCCAGAATCTGAGCGCCAGAGGATTGCGCAGCTTCCTTACGATTGCTGTCACTGATGTCTTTGAAGAGACGACTTTCGTCCTTGAGTTCGAAGTCATACCAGTATTTGCCGCGGATAAAGGCACCGCTGTCGCCATAGCGCAGCTCAAGGTCGTGAATGCCTTTGAAGATTTTCGAGAAGGTCTCGCCCTTTTTGAAATTCAGCCGGCCGTCGTCGCCGGTCTGTGTATATCCGGTGCCGCCATTTGCAACCCCAACTAGATCCATATCCCGGTCAGTAGTTGACCAGCTCGCGCCGATCGACATAGCCGAGTCCAGCTGACCCTCCACTTCCCCAATATTGAACGTGACAGCATAAGCGGGTGACGCAATGCCCAACGCGACCGCGAGGGCCAGGGTTTTGGGCTGGAAGATTCCTTGCCTTGTTGTTTTTGTCATGAGGCGCTCCTGGTTGGTTCGAAGTACGATCACCCTACCCACACGGAGGTTGAGGGTTAAGCGCACTAAGGTTTGATTTGCTCTGTAATCCTTAAGTATGAACAGCCTTGCCAGCATTGGTGTTCAGCCGCATATAGGGCTGCCCGCAGCGCAGGCGCTTGTGAGGCTATCCGAGAGCTTAGCCGCCAGCAATACAGACGCAAGCCTCTAAATAGAGCAGTTGCGACGCCTTTCGCGAGAAATTTGCCAGAGCTGCACGCAACTAGCCGCTGCCTGCTCGATAGCCGAGCCTCAGGCGTGCGCGCGTGCAATACAGTCTCAACATTCGGGCATAGAGTGATGCACAGGAGCGTTACCAAAGCGCAACGCGTGAGGCGAAACGAAACAGATGGCGCGCGTGAATTGATGCGCAGGCATTCGAGGAGTCGCTAATAGGAGAAAGCGCACGGGCCGGCGACGTTGCCCGTGCGATAACGCTATCACTTACATGCCTTTAACAGCGTAGATGCCAGGAGCATTGCGCCAGTAACCCTTGTAATCCATACCGTAACCAAACACGTAGCGATCAACACAGCTTAGCCCAACATAATCTGCCTTCAGATCTGGGCGAGCTTTGCGCTGATGGTCCTTATCGACCAGCACCGCGGTGTGCACAGCGGCCGCGCCGGCATGCCTGCAGAAATCGATGATCGCGCCAAGCGTATGCCCCTCGTCGAGGATATCGTCGATGATCAGCACATCACGATCCATGAACGAGATTTCCGGCTTCGCCTTCCAGAACAGCTCTCCACCGCTCGTTTCGTTGCGATAACGTGTCGCATGGAGATAGGAAAGCTCCAGCGGGAAATTCAGCTTGGTCACCAGCTTGCCGGAGAAGACCAGCCCCCCGTTCATCACACAGAACACCACAGGGTTGCGGTCAGCCAGCTCAGCATTGATTTTCGCGGCCATCGCATCGATCGCCGCTTCAACCTCGGCGTCGGGGTACAGACAGTCGGCTTCAGCCATGATCTGGCGGATGTGTGCTAGATCGACGGACATGGCGATGCTCCAGGGCAGTTAGAAGATGAAGCAGCCCGGCGGCTGCCCCTAAATTAAGGGGCGCGACGATACCGATGCGGCCACGCACAGGGCAAGCCCTCTCCTACACATCAATAGCCGGTAACACGTCGATGCATTAATCTACGCCGGTTTATTCGACCGCCGGAGCCAGCCATGACCATTCGAGAGATCCGCCACCCGCTTATTCGCCACAAACTTGGGCTGATGCGCCGTGCCGATATCAGTACCAAGAATTTCCGCGAGTTGGCACAGGAAGTGGGCTCGATTCTGACGTACGAGGCGACTCGGGACCTGCCGCTGGAAAACTACAGCATTGATGGCTGGTGCGGTCCAGTTCAGGTCGAAAAGATTTCCGGTAAGAAAATCACCGTTGTACCGATTCTGCGTGCGGGCATCGGCATGCTTGACGGTGTACTCAGCTTGATTCCAGGCGCCAAAGTCAGCGCGGTCGGCATTGCTCGCAATGAGGAAACCTTGCAGGCACACACCTACCTGGAGCGCCTGGTTGATGACCTTGATCAGCGCCTTGCGATGATCATCGATCCGATGCTCGCCACCGGCGGTTCGATGGTTGCTGCCATCGATATGCTGAAAAAGGCAGGCTGCAAGGAAATCCGCGCGCTGGTTCTGGTCGCCGCACCGGAAGGCATCGAGGCCGTCGAAAAGGCACATCCGGACGTCACCATCTACACCGCCTCCATTGATGACCGTCTGGACGAGAACGGCTACATCATGCCGGGCCTGGGCGATGCGGGAGACAAGATCTTCGGCACCAAGCAGAAGGACATCTGAGCATGTCGCAACCCTTGGAAGAACCGCTCGCGCGCCAGGTATTAGCCGGCGCCCAGATGCTGTTTGTCGCATTTGGCGCGTTGGTGCTGATGCCGCTGATCACCGGGATGGACCCCAACGTTGCGCTGTTCACCGCCGGTATCGGCACCCTGTTGTTTCAATTGGTCACCAAACGCCAGGTTCCGGTATTCCTGGCGTCGAGTTTCGCCTTCATCGCCCCCATCATCGCGGCCAAGGGAGACTTCGGTCTACCCGCCGTGCTTGGCGGCGTGGTGGCGGCCGGTATCGTCTACATGTTCCTTGGCTTTGCGGTTCGCCTGAAAGGACCTGGGTTCATCGACCGCCTGCTGCCACCGGTTGTGATCGCTCCGGTGATCATTTCCATTGGCCTCGCCCTATCACCTGTCGCGGTCAATATGGCGATGGGCAAAGCCGGTGACGGCAGCGCTCAGCTGGTCCCTTATGCGACAGCCATGATGATTTCGATGCCTGCACTGCTCACCACCCTGCTGGTGGCGGTGCTAGGTAAAGGCCTGTTTCGACTGGTGCCAATCCTCGCCGGCGTCTCGGTGGGCTACGGCCTGTCGTTCATGTTTGGTGTCGTGGATACAGCCGGGATTGCGGCGGCGCCCTGGCTGGCTGTTCCGAACTTCGTCGCGCCGGAATTTCACTGGGGCGCCATTCTGTTCATGGTCCCGGTCGCATTGGCACCTGCCATCGAACACATTGGCGGTGTTGTTGCCATCGGTGGCGTGACAGGCAACAACTTCATCAAGAAGCCTGGCCTGCACCGCACATTGCTCGGCGACGGCCTGGCCACTTCGGCCGCAGGCCTGTTCGGCGGCCCGCCTAACACCACCTACGCGGAAGTGACCGGCGCGGTGATGCTGACCAAGAACTACAACCCGAAAATCATGACCTGGGCGGCAGTCTTCGCCATCGTTCTGGCATTTATCGGCAAGTTCGGGGCTGGACTGCTTAGCATCCCAGTTCCGGTCATGGGCGGCATCCTTTGCCTGCTGTTCGGCTCGATTGCCGTGGTTGGCTTGAGCACCCTGATTCGCCATCAGGTGGATCTGGCGGAAGCACGCAATCTCATCATTGTTTCCGTCACGCTGGTGTTCGGTATTGGCGGCATGGCGTTCGGTTACGGCGAGTTCAGCCTGTCCGGAATCTCGCTGTGCGCTATCATCGCGCTGCTGCTCAATGTGGTGCTACCCGGCGGTGAAGGCTGGAAAAACAAGCAAATCGAAGAAAACAGCTAGTCTCTAGGCCAGCACGTCCGTGCTGGCTTTTACCCTTTTCGCGGCGCTCCTGGCTTGCAGCTATCCCGACGCAAGACGCGTAGACTGCCGCGATGACTCAATCTGCCATCCCCCACCTCCAATTGACTGACGACACAGTCAGCTGCAGCAGCTGCGCCGCGTGCTGCTGCCGCCTTGAAGTCATGCTGCTGACCGACACCGGCGTCCCGGAACGCTTCATCGATGAAGACGATTGGGGTGGCCAGGTCATGCGCCGGCTGGACGACGGTTGGTGCGCGGCGCTGGACCGGGACAGCATGCGCTGCACTATCTACAGCCGGCGCCCGCTTATCTGTCGAGAGTTCGAGCTGGGCTCGGATGACTGCCTCGAAGAGCGCAAGGGCTCAGCACGGGCCTATCTGGACGGCTGACGGCTTCCACCAATCAGCTTCGTAGTCGAGCTGTCAGAACGAGGCTCGATAGTGCAGCGCGTAAGTTTCGATGCCGTCGTTGGGGTCCTTGATGCCAGCGTTGGAATAGTGAATAGCCCGCAAGCCTATCTCCTGGCCGCCAGCGAAACGCAGGCCGGCACCGAATCGATCCTCGAACTGAAAGGAGGACCCAAGATCATTGTTTTCTATTTCGGTGTTTTCGAAAGCCGCGATTCCGATACCCGCTTCCAGGTAAGGTTTTACCGATCCCGTGCTGAACTCGTACACGAACACTGGCGCAAGTGAGATGCTGTGATTGCTCGAGGTCTCATCACCTTCCCAGTAGGTGTAGCCCGCATCCCAATACCCGGTCAGCCGGCCCACGCCCGTCTCGAACCAGCTACGATTGAAATCCATCTGCGCTCCCAGTCGATAAGTCATCGTCGACTCGCCGGTACGCCCAACCGCAGCGGTCAGGTCAAGAGCATGGGCGGCAGCTACCTGGCCCAGCGAAATTGCCGCAACTGCAGCAAAGGAGATCAATTTGTTCATGCGAAATTTCCTTATCGAAATTGGCCAAGCTTTTCGTTTTTTTCAGTATTGCTTAAGTACAGAGGGCTAGCGCAGCGGGGAGTTCCTAAGCAGAACAGTAGGAAACTGTACCGTTTTCACCCCAAAGTACCGGCAGAACGTCAGCCAATCGCAGAGGATCGCCGCTGCTCCAAAAGTGCACCACGGCCTCGCATTCGCTTTGCTGTCCGCTGGCTGCCAGCAGGGTTTCGAGATGCCGCGCGACCGCAGCTCCGGTATCGACTAGAGCGACCGTTGCGGGAAGAATCTCGCGCAATAAAGGCTTTACAAACGGATAGTGGGTGCAGCCGAGAATCAGCGTATCGCACCCTTGCTCGATCAGAGGCTGAACCAGGCTCTCCAACAGCATGCGGGTGCCTAGCGTAGCAAGTTCGCCTGCCTCGATGCGTTCGACAAGACCTGGACATGGCTGCGTGATCACACGCACGTCACTGGCAAAACGATCAAGCAACGCTGCAAATTTAGCGCTCTTCAGCGTGCCAGTCGTTGCCAGCACCCCAACTACCCCACTGCGGGTGGCCCGAGCGGCAGGTTTGACCGCAGGCTCCATCCCAACCACGGGAAGCTGTGGATACTGCTCTCGCAAGTCAGCCACGCCGGCCGCCGTCGCGGTGTTGCAGGCCAGCACCAGCGCTTTGGCGCCCTGCTCAACCAAGAAAGCAGCGATGGCCCGGCAGCGCTCACGGATAAATTCCGGACTTTTCTCGCCATAGGGAACGTGACCACTGTCCGCCACATACAACAACGACTCATGGGGCAGGCGTGCACGGATCTCCCGAAGCACCGACAGCCCACCCACACCGGAATCGAAAACCCCTATCGGCCGGCTGTCAGTCACGGCTGTGGCCACAGACGGTGCAAGCCGGGTCGCGCTTGACCTTGAGCTCGCGGAATCGACTGGAAAGCGCATCTACCAGCAGCAACCGGCCAACCAAAGGTTCACCGAAGCCGGCTAGCAGCTTGATCGCTTCAAGCGCCTGCAAACTGCCGATCATTCCAACGACTGGGCCAAGAACACCGGCTTCGCTGCAGGTCAGCTCGGCCTCGGAGCCATGGCCGTAAAGACAGTGATAGCAGGGGCTGGTCTCGACTCTAGGGTCGAACACCGACAGCTGCCCCTCGAGCCGAATAGCCGCGCCGCTCACCAGTGGTTTCACCGCGGCCACACAGGCAGCATTTACCGCTTCACGAACAGCAAAATTGTCCGTGCAGTCGAGCACCAGGTCGACTGCTGACACAGCCGCTTCAAGCGTATCGACGTCCATCGCGGCGCGGTGCGGCACCAGTTTGATCAAAGGGTTAAGGGCAGATAGTCGAGCCATTGCCGAATCCACTTTGTGCAACCCCACCGATGCGGTGTCGTGAGCAATCTGCCGCTGCAGATTGGTCAGATCGAGACGATCGAAGTCCGCCAGATGTAATTCGCCAACCCCGGCCGCAGCCAGATATAGCGCGACCGGTGAGCCGAGCCCGCCAAGCCCGACGATCAGTACGCGGCTTTGCTTAAGCCTGAGCTGACCCTCGATATCGACCTGTCGCAGCAAGATCTGCCGGCTGTAACGCAGCAGCTCGTCGTCGGTCAGCATGCACATTTCCTCTCTTGATTCATGGCAGCCGCCCGAGGCTGACACGCTCGTGGCCACCGAAGTCCCTGCAGCTGGCGACATCAACGAAACCACCGGCGCTCAACAGGCTCCGCACCGCTGACGCCTGATCGTAACCGTGCTCAAGTACCAACCAGCCGGATGAGCTCAGGTAATCGGGCGCCTGCGCAATGATCAGGCGAATGTCGTCTAGGCCATCAACACCCGACACCAGCGCACTGCTCGGTTCGAAACGCACATCACCCTGCGACAGATGGGGATCACTGGCGGGGATGTACGGCGGATTGGAGACAATCAACTCAAAACGCTGGCCCCTAAGTGACGAAAACCAGTGGCTCCCGTGAAAGGCTGCATTGCCGAGCCCGAGCCGTTGGGCATTACGAGCCGCCAGCGCAACGGCCTCGGTGACGCGGTCCACACCGGTGATCTGCCAGGCCGGACGTTCACTGGCAAGCGCCAGGGCAATCGCACCGGTTCCCGTACCCAGATCGAGCACGCTCGCCGCACCACCGGCAGGCAGCACCTTCATCGCTGTCTCTACCAGCAGCTCAGTGTCCGGTCTTGGAATTAGGGTATGCGGCGCCACTTCGAGCTCAAGGCTCCAGAAGCCCTGGCGACCCAGGATGTAGGCTACCGGCTCGCCAAGGCGACGACGTTCAAGATGGGCGACAAAGCGGGCCTCGTCCTCAGGCAGTACTTCGCGCTCAGGCCAGGTGCGCAGATAGCTCGGCGACCTGCCCAGCACGGCGGCAAGCAGCCACTCGGCATCGAGCTTGGCGCTCGGCGAGTCGGGTAACTGGGCGGCACGCAGCAGGGAGTCAATTGTCGCCATGCTCGAGGTATCCCGGATTTAGTTGTACCGCAGTCGGCGAACCAAACCGGTCCGCCGATAAATAGAGCAGTCAATCACCCAGCGCGGCGAGCTGATCGGCTTGATATTCCTGCAACAGTGGTTCAATTACCTGCTCCACGGCACCGCCGACCACTTCGTTGAGGGAGTAGAGCGTCAAGTTGATACGGTGGTCCGTAACGCGCCCCTGCGGGAAGTTGTAGGTCCGAATACGTTCGGAACGATCGCCCGAGCCCACCAGCAGCTTGCGCGTATCGGAAATTTCCTTGTGCGCCGCGCTGTCCTGCACATCTTGCAGCTTGGCTGCCAGCCAGGACATGGCCCGCGCACGGTTCTTATGCTGCGAGCGCTCTTCCTGACATTCGACGACGATACCGCTGGGCATGTGAGTGATGCGCACCGCCGAGTCAGTCTTGTTGATGTGCTGTCCGCCGGCACCCGAGGCACGATAGGTATCGACGCGCAGGTCGGCCGGGTTGATTTCGATCGCGATTTGCTCGTCTGGCTCGGGCAGAACCGCCACGGTGCAGGCCGAGGTATGAATACGTCCCTGAGACTCGGTTTCAGGAACGCGCTGGACCCGATGCGCGCCCGACTCGAACTTGAGTTTGGCAAAGACGTTGTCGCCCTCGACCCGCGAGATCACTTCTTTGTAGCCGCCGTGCTCGCCCGGGCTTTCAGACAGAATCTCGACGCGCCAGCCTTGCCGTTCGGCGTAGCGGGAATACATACGAAACAGATCCCCGGAGAAGATCGCGGCTTCATCGCCACCAGTGCCAGCCCGAATCTCGAGGAACACGTTACGCCCATCTTTGGGATCCTTTGGCAGGAGCATACGCTGCAGCCGAGCCTCAATCGCTTCGAGCTTGCCGCGCGCCTCGGCAACCTCTTCTTCGGCCATCTCACGCACGTCTGGATCATTGTCCTTGAGCAGCGCCTGAGCCCCCTCAAGGTCGGACTGCATCTTGAGAAATTCGCGGTAAGCGGCGATAACCGGCTCGACCTCGGCGTACTCGCGCGAATAGGCGCGAAAACGGGTCTGATCGCTGATCACTTCAGCGTCACCCAGTAACGCTGTCAGCTCTTCGAAGCGGTCCTGCAGGGTATCGAGTTTGTTCAGCAGTGACGCTTTCATGGTTTGTCCGTGCTGTCTTGCAGGGCGAAGAGGTCCTGGACGATGCTCAGTGCCTCCACTCGCCCTTCGGCAGAAAGTTTTTTCAGCTGTACGCTAGGCGCGTGCAGCAACTTGTTGGTCAATCCCCGCGCCAGCTGCGCCAGCGCATCCTCGGCTGTGCCCCCATTGGCCAGCAACCGCTGGGCGCGCAGCAACTCCTCATCACGAAGGCGCTCAGCGTGCTGCCGATAGGCCTTGAGCACATCCACGGCGGCCAGCTCACGCAGCCGCGCCATGAAATCGTCAGTTCCAACCGCAACCAGCTCTTCAGCGGCCTGGGCTGCGCCCTGGCGGCTCTTGAGATTCTCTGCGACCACCTCATGAAGATCATCGACGGTGTAGAGATAGACGTCATCCAGATCGGCGACCTGCGCTTCTATATCGCGCGGCACCGCGATATCCACCATGAACATCGGTTTGTGCTTGCGTTTCTTCAACGCCTGCTCGACCGCCCCCTTGCCTAGAATTGGTAGCTGACTGGCTGTCGAACTGATGACGATATCGCTGTTGTAGAGTTCCTGCGGGATGTCGGCAAGCAAGATGGCATGGGCACCGAACTGCTCGGCCAGCGCGCTTGCGCGTTCGAGGGTACGGTTCGCAACCACGATGCGCTTGACGCCCTGCTCGTGCAGGTGCCGAGCAACCAGGGTGATGGTTTCGCCAGCGCCGATCAGCAATGCCTGGCTGCGATCGAGATTGGCGAAGATCTGCTTGGCCAGGCTGACCGCAGCGAAGGCGACCGAAACCGGGTTTTCACCAATGGCAGTGTCAGTACGTACGGTCTTAGCGGTACTAAAGGTCGCCTGGAACAGACGCCCCAGCAGCGGGCCGACGCTACCGGCCTCGCGCGCCACAGCATAAGCGGACTTCATCTGCCCGAGAATCTGCGGCTCGCCCAGCACCATCGAATCCAGACCGGAGGCCACACGCATCATGTGCCGCACGGCCTGGTCGTCGGTGTGCACATAGGCACAGGCTTTGAGGTCCTCGAGACTCAAGCGATGGTAGTTGGCCAACCAGGCCAACACCGTCTCGGCCTCGAGCTGCTCCTGCTCCAGGTAAAGCTCGCTGCGATTGCAGGTCGACAGAATAGCGGCTTCACGCGTAGGCGTGACACGACACAGCTGCTGCAGCGCCTCCACCATCTGTTCGGGCGTGAACGCCACACGCTCGCGCACGTCCACCGATGCGGTCTTGTGATTAATGCCAAGCGCGATGAAAGCCATGCAGGATCGCTGATTCGAAAACGGAGCGCGCGATTCTCCTACTTCGCCTGCCTCAGAACAACCATTGCCAGACATTGTCTGTTACGGACCAAACCCACAAAACGCTGGGCCCACGCCGAGCCGTGTGCTTGCCTGGCGGCTTGTGTCATCATGCCGCGACCGCAGATCAGCCTAAGTTTCCTATGAAAAAACTCCTCGCCCTCAGCGCCGCTCTATTTCTCGGTGGCTGCCAAAGCTTCATGCAGAGCCCCCCTGACAGCAGCCCGCCAATCGAGGAAGCCACGGCGGAGCCTGCGGCAAAAAGCCCAAGCGAGTACGGCTCGTTCAGCGGCGATACCCTCTATGCGTTGCTGGTGGCAGAGCTGGCCGGCCAGCGCAACCGCTTCGATATCGCCTTGGGCAGCTATGTCCAACAGGCCAACGCGACCCAGGATGCCGGCGTGGCAGAGCGCGGATTCCGTATCGCCGAATACCTCGGCGCCGACCAGGCTGCGCTGGATACGGCGATTATCTGGGCGAACAATGCACCGGACAATCTCGATGCCCAGCGAGCGGCAGCCATTCAGTTGGCACGCGCAGGGCGCTATGAAGAGTCGCTGTCTTTCATGGAAAAGGTGCTCAGGGGCCAAGGCGATACGCATTTCGACTTCCTCGCGTTATCCGCCGCTGAAACCGATCCGGACACGCGCAGCGGCCTGCTGAAGAGCTTCGACCAGTTGCTGGCCAAGCATCCCGATAATCCTCAACTGAAATTCGGTAAGGCCGTCCTGCTGCAGCAGGACGCTCGCCCTGAAGAGGCACTCGCGCTGCTTGAGGAGCAACCGTCCGACGAGCAGGAAATTCCGTCGATTTTGCTCCAGGCACGCCTGTTACAGATTCTCGAGCGTGGCAACGAGGCCATGCCGCTTCTGGAAAACAGCCTCCGCCTGCATCCCGAAGATAAGCGCTTGCGCTTGACCTATGCGCGCCTTCTGGTGGAGCAGGATCGGTTCGAGGACGCAATGGGCGAATTCGCTACGCTGGTTCAGCAGCACCCTAGCGACGATGACTTGCGCTTCTCACTGGCGCTGGTATGCCTTGAAGCGCAGGCCTGGCGTGAGGCGATCGTCTATCTGGAAGAGCTGATCGACCGCGGGAGCCATCTGGACGCCGCTCATTTCAACCTCGGCCGCGCTTACCGTGAGCTAGGCAAAAATGAACAGGCATTGACCGCGTTCGCCAAGGTCGGGCCTGGCAATGAATACCTGCCGGCGAAACTGATGCAGGCGGAGCTGCTGTTTGCCCTCGGCCGCAACCAGGAAGCGTCGAGGCTGCTGGCAAGCGCTCGTGACGAGCAGCCTGACTACGCTATTCAGCTATACCTCATTGAGCTGGAAGCACTGTCCGGGCAGCAACAGCTAGATGCGGCATGGGAACTGGCAGAACAGGCGCTGAATGAATTTCCCGACGACCTGAACCTGCTCTACACCCGGGCCATGATTGCGGAGAAGCGTGGCGACCTGGCTCAGCTGGAGCGAGACCTGCGCTACATCATCGAGCATGAGCCCGACAATGCAATGGCTATCAATGCGCTCGGCTACACCCTGGCTGACCGCACCGACCGATACCAGGAAGCACTTGATCTGATCGAACAGGCTTATCGTATCAACCCTGACGATGCCGCAATTCTCGACTCGCTTGGCTGGGTCAACTATCGACTGGGCAATCTGCAGGAAGCAGAAGCCCAGCTGCGCAAGGCGCTTGAGCGCTTTCCCGACCATGAAGTCGCCGCTCATCTTGGCGAAGTACTGTGGTCTGCTGGCAAGCAGCGCGAAGCGCGCGCCATCTGGGCAAAAGCGCTGAAGGACAATTCGGACAGCGAAGTGCTGCGCGAAACCATCAAACGCCTGACAGGCTCGGAGAAACCCTGACCCATGAAGCTGATGCGTAATCTGCTGATCTCCACCTTTGCCCTGCTGCTGGCTGGTTGCGCCGGTCTTGGTCCGCAGGAGTCCGTGGAAGGCCCCGGCAATGCCGAGGACTGGAAAGCCCATAAGGCCCACATCAGCGAGATCGATGGCTGGCAGATCAGCGGCAAGATTGGAATCCAGGCACCGCAGGATTCAGGCAGCGGCACCTTGTTCTGGCTGCAGCGCCAGGGCTACTTCGACATCCGCCTTTCTGGCCCTCTGGGGCGTGGCGCCACGCGCCTGACAGGACGTCCTGATGCGGTGGCGCTGGAGGTTGCCGGACAGGGACGCTTCGAGGCCGAATCGCCAGAGGCATTGGTTGAAAGCCAGCTGGGATGGCAATTGCCTGTCTCCCACCTTCTCTATTGGGTACGCGGCCTTCCGGCGCCGGATAGCCGCAGCCGCATTGCGCTTGATCCCAACGGGCGACTTGCCAGCTTGCAGCAGGATGGTTGGGATGTGCAGTATCTGGGCTACACCGAGGAGGACGGGTACACACTGCCAAACCGCATCAAACTGGCAGGCCGGGACCTCAAGATCACACTGGTTGTGAAGGACTGGCAACCGCGCCAGCTCGGACACTGATGCGCGCGCTGACACTTCCCGCCCCAGCCAAACTCAATCTCATGCTGCATATCCTCGGCCGTCGCGCCGAGGGCTATCATGAGCTGCAAACGCTGTTTCAGTTCCTTGACCACGGTGACGAACTGACCTTTACAGCTCGAACCGATGGGCAGATTCGATTGCACACGGACCTTCCCGGCGTCGACCATGACAGTAACCTGATCGTCCGCGCTGCACGCCTGCTCCAGACCCACAGCGCCTGCACCCTCGGCGCCGACATAGAACTGATCAAGCGCCTGCCCATGGGCGGCGGCATCGGCGGCGGAAGCTCCGACGCGGCCACTACCCTGCTGGGCCTGGATTACCTCTGGCAGACTCGCCTTGGCGTAGATCGACTGGCGGCTATCGGCCTGACCTTGGGCGCCGATGTGCCAGTGTTTGTCAGAGGCCATGCGGCCTTTGCAGAAGGGGTCGGTGAACGCCTGCAACCGGTTGAATTGAGCGAACCCTGGTACCTTGTCGTCGCTCCGCAAGTCTCTGTTAGTACAGCGGAAATATTTTCCGACCCAGAGTTGACACGCAATACCCCGGCCATTACAGTTCGCAGCCTTCTTGCAGGGGGCGGTCATAACGACTGTCAGCCGGTAGTCGAGAGGCGTTACCCAGAAGTCCGTAACGCTTTGAGCTTGTTGAACAAATTTGTTCCAGCAAGAATGACCGGCACTGGAGCTTGTGTGTTTGGGAGCTTCCCAAACAAAGGTGAGGCTGATAAAGTTTGCCGCCAACTTCCAGCCGATTTACCAGCATTCACTGCTCAAGGTCGCAACATTTCGATGCTGCACCGAAAGCTCGCAAAGCTGGCACAGGAAGTAAGTGGTTAGAGGTTGTACGTT
>NZ_JBPVWS010000018.1:45565-85023 GCF_053470365.1 Stutzerimonas tianxiuensis
ACAGGGGCGTCGCCAAGCGGTAAGGCACCAGGTTTTGATCCTGGCATGCGTTGGTTCGAATCCAGCCGCCCCTGCCATAACCTTTCGGGGTTAGTACAGCTGGACAAGCACTTTTCAGGGTTACATCTACAGGGGCGTCGCCAAGCGGTAAGGCACCAGGTTTTGATCCTGGCATGCGTTGGTTCGAATCCAGCCGCCCCTGCCAAACATCACGAGAGCTGTTCAAAACGCCTGGCCTTTTGAACAGCTTTTTGTTTCATCGGATCCACCCTCAGGCAGGTACTGCGCGTGTCCAAGATGATGGTCTTCACGGGGAATGCCAACCCCGACCTGGCCCGGCGTGTTGTACGTCAGCTGCATATCCCTCTCGGTGACGCCTACGTCGGTAAATTCTCCGACGGCGAAATCAGTGTCGAGATCAATGAGAACGTTCGCGGTAAGGACGTCTTCCTGATTCAGCCGACCTGTGCTCCCACCAACGACAATCTGATGGAACTGGTTGTGATGGCAGACGCCTTCCGCCGCTCCTCCGCCACTCGCATCACAGCCGTCATCCCCTACTTTGGTTACGCCCGTCAGGATCGCCGTCCGCGCTCCGCACGTGTGCCTATCAGTGCCAAGGTGGTGGCCGACATGCTCGATGTGGTAGGCGTTAACCGCGTCCTCACGGTCGACCTGCACGCCGATCAGATTCAGGGCTTCTTCGACATGCCCGTGGATAACATCTACGGCTCGCCGGTCCTGGTTGATGACATCCAGGCTCAGCGCTTCGAGAATCTGATGATCGTCTCCCCCGATATCGGTGGCGTGGTGCGTGCTCGTGCCGTCGCCAAGTCGCTGGGTGTGGATCTGGCGATCATCGACAAGCGTCGCCCGAAGGCCAACCAGTCTGAGGTGATGCACATCATTGGCGATATCGAAGGTCGTACCTGCATCCTCGTCGATGACATGGTCGATACCGCCGGCACTCTGTGCCACGCCGCTACTGCTCTGAAAGAGCATGGCGCTGCCAAGGTCTTTGCGTATTGCACACACCCGATTCTGTCCGGTCGCGCCATCGAGAACATCGAAGGCTCGGTTCTCGACGAACTGGTCGTGACCAATACCATTCCGCTGTCCGCAGCGGCGCAAGCCTGTACCCGTATTCGCCAGCTGGACATCGCGCCAATGGTGGCTGAAGCGGTTCGCCGCATCAGCAATGCTGAATCGATCAGCGCGATGTTCCGCTAAGCCCAACGCTTAGCCCTTTGCGCAGAACGAAAATGTGCCCCGCCTCGTGCGGGGTTTTTGCCCAACCGCCCGGTAGCGCTGGTCGCGAGCGTTTCGGGTGCGTTGTTATCCTGGAGAAACACAATGACTGATTTCACCCTGAATGCCCAAGTGCGTTCCGACCTGGGGAAAGGTGCGAGCCGCCGCCTGCGTCGTAACGCCAGCCTCGTCCCGGCCGTAATCTACGGTGGCGACAAAGCCCCGCAGTCCATCAGCCTGCTGGCCAAAGACCTGGCCAAGATGCTGGAAAACGAAGCCTCCTTCAGCCACGTGCTGACCCTGAATGTCGATGGCCAGAACGAATCCGTTCTGATCAAGGCACTGCAGCGTCATCCGGCTAAGAGCTTCGTCCTGCACGCTGACTTCGTCCGCGTCGTCGAAGGTCACAAGCTGACCGCTACCGTTCCGCTGCACTTCATCAACCAGGAAACCTCGGTTGGCGTGAAGCAGCAGGGTGGCGAAATCCTGCACAACATCAACGAAGTCGAAGTGTCCTGCATGCCGCAAGACCTGCCGGAGTTCATCGAGGTCGACATGGCCAAGGTTGAAGTCGGCCAGGTTCTGCACATGACCGACCTGACTCTGCCGAAAGGCGTTCAGCTGGTCGCCCTGGCACACGGCAGTGACCTGCCAGTTGCCAACGTTCACGCGCCTCGCGTGAGCAAGGAAGACACTCCGAAAGAAGAAGGCGCTGCCGAGTAATCCACTCGTCATCACCTGAGGAAGGGCCTCTGTCGTGACTGCCGTTAAACTGATCGTCGGCCTGGGTAATCCAGGCCCTGAATACGACCAGACCCGGCATAACGCAGGGGCCCTTTTCGTTGAGCGTCTGGCTGCCCACAAGGGCGTCAACCTCAGCGCCGATCGCAAGTATTTCGGCCTGGTCGGCAAGTTTCGCCATCAGGACGAAGATGTCCGCCTGTTGATCCCCACCACCTTCATGAACCGCAGCGGTCAAGCGGTGGCGGCACTGGCTGGATTTTTCCGTATTCCTCCCGAGTCCATCCTGGTCGCCCACGATGAACTCGACATGCCCCCCGGCATTGCCAAGCTCAAACAGGGCGGCGGCCATGGCGGGCATAACGGGCTTCGCGACATCATTGCCAAGCTCGGCAATCAGAACAATTTCTACCGCCTGCGTCTGGGCATCGGTCATCCAGGCCACAGCAGCCTGGTAACCGGTTATGTATTGGGCCGGGCGCCCCAGGCCGAGCGCGAAAAGCTCGACGCCAGCATCGACTTTACGTTCGACGTGCTACCCGAGATTCTTGCCGGTGACTGGACGCGTGCGATGCAGCGTCTGCACAGCCAGAAGGCCTGATCGAACTCGACGCGGGACCGCAAGACAAGGCAACGGCTGAGCGGAAAGCTTGCACTGCAGCGCATCACGAAGCCGTTTAACGCAGTTTGGCAACGCCGGTAGCGCATCCGCTGCCAGCCAGTACCGAGGCAAGACACCATGGGATTCAATTGCGGCATCGTCGGCCTGCCCAACGTCGGCAAGTCCACCCTGTTCAACGCGCTGACCAAGTCCGGCATCGCTGCGGAAAACTTCCCCTTCTGCACCATCGAGCCGAACAGCGGCATCGTACCGATGCCCGATCCGCGCCTGCAGGCCCTGGCTGACATCGTCAAGCCCGAGCGAATCCTGCCGACTACCATGGAGTTCGTCGACATCGCTGGCCTCGTTGAAGGCGCTTCCAAAGGCGAAGGTCTGGGCAACAAGTTTCTAGCCAACATTCGCGAAACCGATGCTATCGCCCACGTGGTGCGCTGCTTCGAAGATGACAACGTCATTCACGTTTCCAACTCGGTCGACCCCAAGCGCGACATCGAAATCATCGAACTGGAACTGATCTTTGCCGACCTCGACAGCTGCGAAAAGCAACTGCAGCGCGTCACACGCAACGCCAAGGGCGGCGACAAGGAAGCCGTCGCGCAGAAAGCGCTGCTGGAAAAGCTGATCCCGCACTTCACCGAAGGCAAGCCGGCCCGCACGCTGCTGAAGAAGCTGGGTGAGGACGAGATGCAGCTGGCCAAGGGTTTCCACCTGCTGACCAGCAAGCCGGTAATGTATATCGCCAACGTTGCCGAAGACGGTTTCGAGAACAACCCGCATTTGGACGTAGTTAACGCCATTGCCGCCGAAGAAGGCGCTGTCGTGGTACCGGTGTGCAACAAGATTGAAGCGGAAATCGCCGAGCTAGACGATGGTGAGGAAAAGGACATGTTCCTCGAGTCGCTAGGCCTCGATGAGCCCGGCTTGAACCGCGTTATTCGTGCCGGTTATGAACTTCTCAACCTGCAGACCTACTTCACCGCTGGCGTGAAGGAAGTCCGCGCCTGGACCGTGAAGATCGGCGCCACCGCCCCCCAGGGTGCCGGCGTGATCCACACCGATTTCGAGAAAGGCTTCATCCGCGCCGAAGTGGTCGCCTATAACGACTTCATTCAGTACAAGGGCGAAGCCGGCGCCAAGGAAGCCGGCAAATGGCGCCTGGAAGGCAAGGAATACATCATCAAGGACGGCGACGTGATGCACTTCCGCTTCAACGTGTAAGCGAAATCGCCAGTTCGGCATGCGCTTGATGCAACTCTCAAAAAGCCTCGCTCACGCGAGGCTTTTTGCATTCCGAGCCGCAAACTCGTCCTGCTGAACAGTCGGGAAGAGCGGCTGCTCCAGGCATCTGACTGACGACCGGTACGGAATCTGACCATCATCCGCGGAATATTCGCCCCGCTTGCGCGGTCGGAACAGGCAGACCTGCCGAAGCCGGAGCCCAGATGAACAGCCTCACCGAACCACCTCTGCAGCACCTCGACGACGCCTTTTTCGACCGGGACGCGCAAGTCGTCGCTCAGGCATTGCTTGGAACCGTCATTCGCCACTGCGTAGACGGGCTGTGGTTGTCGGCGCGCATCATCGAGACAGAGGCCTACTACATCGACGAGAAAGCCAGTCACTCTTCGCTCGGCCACAGCCCCTCGCGGCGCGCCATGTTCATGCCAGCCGGGCATCTCTATCTCTATTACTCACGCGGCGGGGACTCGCTCAACTTCAGCGTACAAGGGGACGGCAACGCCGTCTGCATTAAGGCCGGATATCCCTGGGTCGACTCGCTGTCATGTGAGGAATCCATCGAACGCATGCGCACCAACAGCCCCTCGGCCGCAGGCGGCCCACGTCCCCTGACCCGTCTCTGCTCCGGCCAGACACTGTTATGCAAGGCCCTGGGGCTGAAGGTTGCAGAGTGGAATGCCCAGCGCATGGACCCTGCCAGACTGCGCGTGGACGACATTGGCGCACGTCCGGACATCATCCAGACCACACGCCTGGGCATCCCCACCGGCCGCGACGAGCATCTGCCCTACCGCTTCGTGGATGCGGGCTTTGCCGCGCACTGCACACGCAATCCGCTACGCCGCGGGCAACAAGAAGGCCAGGATTACGCGCTGCTGCGCCGCGCGTCATTGGCGAGCTAGTTTCTGACTCAAACAGCCCTGACCAAACGAATTCTCGTGATCTCCGACGGCGCACCAAAGCGCAGCGGCGGCCCCCAATAACCCGTGCCACGGCTGATATAGATCTGCATCTCACCGACGCGCTGCAACCCTGCCACCCATGGTTGCTGCCAGCGCACGAAATGCATCCAGGGCCAGAACTGCCCGCCGTGCGTATGCCCCGACAACTGCAGATCGCAGCCCACCTCCAACGCGGCCTTGGCCGAACGGGGCTGGTGCGCCAGCAGGAGGCGCGGCACGTCATCGGGCGCACCGGCAAATGCTGCGACCGGATCGCTGCGATGGCTGGGACGAAACAGCTCGGCCGAATAATCGGCGATACCTGCCAACACCATACGTGCGTCGCCGTGTTCGAGCTGAACATGACTATTGAGCAGCACGGCCATACCCAGCCGCTCGAACTCGGAAATCCAGCTGTCCGCACCAGAGTAGTACTCGTGATTGCCGGTCACCACATACGTACCATGCAGCGCGCTTAATTGCGCCAACGGGGCGATGTCATCGGCCAGATCGGCAACGCTGCCATCTACCAGATCACCGGTAATCACGATGAGGTCCGGCGAAAGCCCGTTGACCCGCCTGACTATCGCATCGATGTAGCCCTGCTTGATCGTCGGACCCACGTGGATGTCGCTGAGCTGCACGATGCTGAATCCCTCCAGCCCTGGCGGAAGATCTCGCAGCGCGATGCTGCGTTCAACCACACGAGCCGTACGCCGCGCATTGAGCACACCGAACAGGGTGACCGCTGCGACCGCAACGATCACCGCCAACGCTGAGCCTCGCCCAATAGCAGCCGACTCCCAACCGAACAGCGAGGCCACCACCAAAACAAAGGCGCGCAGCAATGCGAAAATCGCCAGGCTGGAAAAGATGCCCATCGCCAACAACCCGGACCACGCCAGCAGCGCACTCCCGGCGCCGCGCACCAGCACGCCGAAACGCATCAGCACAGACGAGAGCAGGAGATAACCCCACGCCAATACGCTACCTAACATCCCGAGGTTCAGATCTGGAATCAGCGTGACACCGACGAACACATGCAAGCCAATCAGCAGCGCAACAACCAACAACCGCCTGTTCATGCGTTAACGTCTCTAAAGCAAGGGTGGAGTATTGTTGCGCACCCTGGCGGCAGGCGGCGTAACGGAATCGAAAAGATCTTGTAGCGCGCTTATGCCTGAGAACGCGTCCCTATGCGCAAGCACAGAAAAGTGCGGTGTCTGAAGCATAAGCCATGAGCGTTATGGCTAGCGCCAACAGTGGCAGATGTTGGCCGAAACTACTCACCCGTTCAATTTCGATCCGTTGAGGGGCTGGATTGACTGGGTGCCAGCTCAACTAAAGTCGCGGGCAGTCGCCAGCCGTAAGCGACTGATCTGTCGCGCAGAAGCGGCGAGGTGACCCTCACACCTGGATACAGAGCCGGAGCGCGCTAGCCTCACAGCTGCAAACCGCCGGCACGCCTACCCATCGATAAGCACAACCTAACCGCTACATAACGCCAGGATCAGGCATCGGGTCCGGAGGTGGCGGTTCTTTTTCCAGCTGCTCGAGTACTTCGTCCGGTAGAACACCGCCATCGTCCAGCTCGGTGTCACTCTCGGCGTCGTCGAGGTCGTTCATCGGCGATTCGTCCGCCAGCCAGGGATGGAGCGGTGGATCGCTTGGAAAGGTAATGCTGAGCATGATTTATCTCCTAGCATATGTGCCTGAGGGATTAGGCAGGTCTGGCGATGCATCGTTCGGACCGGTCATCCGTGACCCGTCCAGGCATGTTCACCCTGGAACTCGCTCAGGGCACTGTGGAAACAGGTGATCCTCACAGCCAACGTGGTATTGCGGCTGTAAACCGCGTCGGCCGGCTGAAACACCCTGACTTTCGCCTCGACTAGCACAAGCGCGAACACCTCGCTGCCAGCCTCTAGCGCAGGTGCTGCGAATGACAGACGAGCAGAAGCATCAGATCGCCGTGCCCGACTGCAGCGAGCGCCTGGCCACCCTCGTATTCCCGCCAAAATGGGCTTTATCGACAGCGCACCGACAACGGTCGGACCGGCAGCATAAGCATTTGAAAAAGCAGGTAGAAAAAGCACACCCTGAGGGTTGACACACAACCGCTCGGCGCGAATAATGCGCGCCACTTGGCTACGTAGCTCAGTTGGTTAGAGCATAGCATTCATAATGCTGGGGTCCGGGGTTCAAGTCCCTGCGTAGCCACCAAATTCAAGAAAGGGTTCAGCGAAAGCTGGACCCTTTTTTTGTGCCTGCCGTTTAGCCAGCCGCATCGAGAGCGCACCATGAGAGACGACTTCGACAACATCCGCGCCGAGCGCGAAACGCCCTATCGCACCGTTGCCTCCCATCCCAACCAGCATGCCGGTCTCTGGAAACAGATCGCGATCGGCATCGTGGTTGGCTATCTGTCGTTGGGGTTGATCGGCGCTGTGGTCTGGATGGTGGCGGCGCAGCTGCTTATTGGGGATTTGCAGATCGTTGCGCCGTGGACAGCGAAGCCTCAGGGATGAATGGGATTGCTTTGACTGAAACAGGCTATCCCTAGCACGTGAAACTGAAATCTATTCCTTCCTCATTGCCGGCGCGCAGCACATGTCGCCGAGCAGGCATTCCATGACCCTGCCTGCGCCAGAGATCAAACGTGTAACGCAGACCGCTCTCCCTGATATGCCACTCGGCAGCCACATCGCCGAGCAACATCTCGGTCGTCGCATCCGGCAGATAGCCTAGCTGAAGCAATAGCTGCCGTGCGGAGCTCTGCTGCCAAATCCGGAGTGGCTACCAGTGCCATGAGCATCTGCTTCAGTGCCTCCGGTTTCATCTCGCTCCGTTCATGGAACAGCACCACCAGCACGCCGCTTAGCAACCAGTCGGCGGGTAGATGGCCTTACAAGAAATGAGCGTTTGAGAGTCATACACAATCATCGTCGGCAGCGTTCCGCACATTACAAACGCTGCCGCCGCCGGTTCACGCCTCAGATATCCAGACAGATCTTGCCGAAGTGCTGGTTGGTTTCCTGATAGCGGAACGCCTCGACGATATCGTCCACTGCGAAATGCTTGTCGATGACCGGGCGTATGCCATTGGCATCGATGGCGCGGATCATCTCCTGCTGCTGTGTGCGGCTGCCGACCAGTACGCCCTGCAGACGCAACTGGCGCACCAGCGCCGGCACCAGCGGCAGCTCGCCGGCAACACCGGTGAGAATACCGATGACCGAGATATGCCCGCCGATGCGCGCGGCCACCATCGACTGCTCCAGTGTTGCCGGGCCGCCCACTTCGATCACGTGGTCGACGCCACGGCCGTCGGTGAGCTGACGCACCGTCTCGCCCCAGGCCGGCGTGCTGCGATAGTTGATCAGATTATCGGCTCCCATCTCGCGCAGGCGCTCAAGCTTGGCATCGCTGGACGAGGTGGCAATGACCGTGGCACCTGCCATCTTGGCAAATTGCAGGGCGAAGATGGAAACGCCGCCGGTGCCCTGGATCAGCACACTGTCGCCGGGCTTCAGCTTGCCGTCAGCCATTAGCGCACGCCAGGCGGTGAGACCGGCGGTGGTCAGGGTCGCCGCCTCGGCGTGGCTGTAGCCCTTGGGCGCATGGGTGAACGAGTTGGCACGAGCGGTGACCATTTCACGGGCATAGCCATCGATGCCATCGCCCGGCACCGTGGCGAAGCCTTCGATCAGCGGTTCACCGGCCAACCAGTCGGGGAAGAAGGTGCTAACCACCGCATCACCAACTACGAATTCACTCACGCCCGCGCCCACCGCGACTACCTCACCAGCACCATCGGCCATGGGTATGCGCGGTTCGCTCGGCCCCCACATACCGCTCACGACCGCGAAATCGTGATAGTTGAGTGAGTTGGCGCGCAGCCGCACGGTGATTTCACCGACCCCTGGCGTGCCTGCCTCGCTGGTGCCGACGACGACCCGGTCGTAGCCGCCACCGGGCTGTACGAATATCGTTTTATGGCTCATGGATCGCTCCTCCGCTAACGGGATGACTTAAATGATAATCGCCGGCACCGGCATCGTTCGGCCCGCCGAAGTCTGCTGCCTATCGCTGCACGAGCATCGCTTGAATTCGCGACAGCATAGCCAATACGCCATCGGCGATGCGGGCGCAAACTAACTCCTGCGGCATCGTCGAAAGCGCGTTCGCCGCGCCCAGAGGCAGCCATGCTGCTGCTCGTATGCGCGCCGCGTGAACTGTGCCGACGCGCAACAGGCCAGTTACAAGGTCCGCCCGCTCTTCTTGGTTGCAGGGTAAACATGACACTTCCCACACCTACGGTGGCGAGAACGATCAGCCGTACGACAAAGCCAGCTGCGCGACAGCGACTGATGCGAGCCGATGCCACGTGCGAATAGCTGCCTGACCTGATGCTCCCCAGCCATCATCAAGGCACTGATGCTCCAGCCCTACCCGATGCACAACTGGAGCATTGCGTTCGATATCGCCGCTCAAACGCAAACGCCGTCGCGACAGCCCGGCAGCGAGTAGCCCCCCAACGCCGTTCACACCGGCGCTTCGATACCCAGCACGCGCATGCGCCGGTACACCGTCGGCCGCGACACGCCAAGCTCCCGTGCCACCGCGCTGACGTTCCAGCGGTGCCGGCGTGCGAGCTTCTGAACCCATAGCGCGAACGGCGACCCGCGCTACCGGGTCGCCTGTGCAGTCAGCGCTGCTGCAGGGTCAGGGCTTGGGCAGATAGCCCGGCAACGCTTCCAATCGCTTCATCCAGTCCGCCACGTGGCTATACGGCGTGAGATCCACATTGCCCTCCGGCGCCAGCACCACATAGGGGTAAACCGCGCAATCGGCGATGGTGGGCCGGTCGAGCGCCAGCCAGTCGTTGTGCTGCAGATGGTCGTCCAGCTGTTTGAGCACTTCCGGAGCCTTTGCCAGCGCCGCGGCCTTGTCCAGGGGATAACCGAACTTCTGCACCAGCCGCGCTGCATTCAGGCTGTGCTGGATCTCGTTGGCGGTGAAAGACAACCATTGCACGATCTCCGCCTGCCCGCGGGGATTGTCCGGCCACCACGCCAGGCCGCCATAAGCGCCCGCGAGATAAACCAGAATGGCCTGCGAGTCGCGAACGACATGCCCGGCGTCATCCAGAATGGGTAATTGCCTCAGCGGGTTCAGTTCGGAAAGTGGCGGCCTCTTGTGTTCGCCATTGAGAAAATCGACGGCTATCAGCTCCAAATCGATGTTTGCCAGCGCTGCGAACAGCCGCACCTTATAGCAATTGCCGGACGGACCCAGGTCGTACAGTTTCATTGCGCACCTCCTCTGATGAGCTGATTGAATTCAAGAACGTTGCCGTCGGGGTCGCGAATGAACAGCGCGATCCGTCGCGGGCCGATTGGATGCGGCCCCTCGGTAATGACGATGCCCTGCTGGTCCAGCCAGCCCTGAAGAGCCTCCAGGTCATCGACGATAAAGGCCGGATGAGTCATACCGGGCCGCTTGACCGGCGCATCCAACAGCACGTTGTGCGAGTCCTGAGCACGCGCGCCATTGAATATCAGGTTGATGCGCACGCCATCCGGGCTGAGCATTTCATTCGCCTCGAACAGCGGAAAGCTCGCGCTCTCGACGAAGCCCAGCGCCTGGTAGAAGGCCATCGCGCGCGGCCTGTCGCTGACACGAATGCCGATGTGGTCATAGGCGACAATGCGAGCGGGACTGGCTGACTGATTCATGTGCGAAACTCCAAAGACCTCAGTCCCTGTAGTCTCAACCGGAAAGCGGTTTTCACCTATGCCGCCACCCTGACAACATCTATGCAGCAATCGCACTAATCGAAGGTGGCAATGGACAAGCTCAAGGCGATGGCCAATTTCGTGAGGATCGTCGACAACGGCAGTTTGAGCTCGGCGGCTGAGGCGACCGGGCAGTCGGTGGCATCAGTGGTGCGCTCGCTGGCTGCGCTGGAGCGCCAGCTCGGCGTGCGCCTGCTGAACCGCAGCACTCGGCGCATGGCGCTTACTGACGAAGGCACGGAATATCTCGCCTGGAGCCGTCGCATGCTGGCGGACTTCGCCGACATGGAGCAGCGCCTGGAGGCCAGCGACGGTGCCGTTCGCGGCCTGCTGCGCATCACCGCGCCGATGGAGTTCGGTCAGCGTTATGTCGCACCGCTGGTGAACGAATTTCTCAAGGAGCACGCAGAGATTCGAGTCGAGCTGAACCTGAGCGACCAGATCGTCCCGCTGCTCGACGAGCGCCTCGACCTCGCGCTGCGCATCGGCCACCTGCCCGACTCAGCCATGGTCGCCCGGCAGATCGGCAGCACCCGTCTGGTCACCTGTGCCAGCCCTGACTACCTGAGCACCGCCCCGGCCATCGACACACCGGCCGCCCTCGAGGACCACGCCTGCATCGCCTTCGCCGGCCAGGGGAGTCACTGGTACTACCGTCACGGTGAAAAGGAACAGGCCGAAGAAATCACCCCACGTCTGACCTGCAACCAGATCCGCGCTGCCAGCCTGGCTTGTATACAGGGCGTGGGCATCACACGGCTGATGCACTATCAGGTGGCCGATGAACTGGCTGACGGTCGTCTGGTGAGGCTTCTTCGGGATTACGAGCCCGAGGACCTGCCGGTCCAACTGGTCTACCCCCACGCCTTGCAGCTGTCGCCTAGGGTGCGGGCCTTCGTTGAATGGGCGTGTCCGCGGTTGGAGCGCGTGATGCCGGGGCCGGGTGGGGCGTAAGGCCACTGCCGACCGGTAGCCGTTGAGCAGGTGCAAAGCCCAACATCCGGAAGCGAGTCATAGATCGCGGTGCGCGCGTTGGAACTCAATCCGCAACTGAGCCGGGCTGAGCAGTGGCGCTGGATAGGTTCAGTGCCGGCGCGCTCCTGATTACGTTGCGATAGCTGCGAACGCAACCACAGCGCATCGCCCCAAGATTCAGGCCATTAGTTGAACGTCAGCTTCGCTCCCGCGTAGATCGTCCGCCCTGGAGCAGGCTCGTAGTAGCGGCCGAAGTTATCGTTGATACGCAGGTTGTCGTAGTAGTCGCGGTCCAGAAGGTTGTCGATGCCGATGTAGGGCTCCCATCGCTGATCGCCCCACACCATCCGCCAGCCCAGGCGGGCATTGGTTACTGCGTAGCCGGCAACGCGGTCGCGGTTGGCGTTGTCCGCGTACTGATGGTCGTAGGCATTGACGTTGACTCGTGCATACCAGTCGTCACGGTCATAGCTGACTTCGGCGAACAGGCTCTGCCTCGGAATCCCCGGGATGCGGTTGCCGTCGTAGCCCTGGAATTGGTCGAAACGGTAACGGTTGTAGCTCCATGCACCAGTCAATCGCCAGTAGTGTCCCAGCAACCAATCCCCGCTGAGTTCGACACCGTCGCGGCTTGAACGCCCCGCGTTGGTGTAGAAGGTGCGTCCGTCGACTTCCGGCACCAGCTCGTCTTCGATGCGCATGCTGTAGAGCACCGCTTCGTAGCGCAATCCCGGGTGCTCGCCCTTGAAGCCTATCTCGCGGTTGACCGCCTGCGCCGCGCCAAGCGATGGGTTGAAACCGCCCCCGGTTGGGTTGGCCATTTCGTTGATGGTCGGCGTCTCGAAGGATGTCGCATAACGCATGTACGCCACATGATGGGCGTCCAGTTGTCGGCTCAGCCCCAAGCTGTAGTTCCAGTCGTCCAGGTTGCGCTCGCCCGAGGCATCGCCGTCGCTCAGGTAGCGGTCCTTGGCTTCGAGCCGCACGCTGTCATAGCGCACGCCGGCGGTGAGCAGCCAGGCGTCGCCCAGGCTCAGCTGATCTTCGATAAACACACCCCGGCTGTCCGCTGTTTCGCGCTGGCGCTGAGTCAGGGCGCCGGTGATGCCGCCGGGCAGGTTGTCGTTGCGCGAGCGCTCATCCCGCTGGCTTTCCAGGTCCATCCCAACGGTCAACTGATGTGGCAGGCCCGCCAGTTCCCGGTTAAAGGTGCGCTGGGCACCCACTCCGGCAAACCAGCGGTCGTAGGCTGTCTGGCCGTTGTTCTGCAACGGGAGGCGGTTGCTGAACTCGCGCTGGCCGTAATAACTGCGCAACTGGTAGGTATCGCCGCCTGCGGCCTGGCCATCCCAGACCAGCGAGAGGCGCTGCTGCTCGACAGTTTCGTCAGCATCGAACTGAAGGCTCTGCGGCCGCGCCTGGGAACGCTCCGCCCGGACCTGGTCCAGGTTCAGCCCACCGGGATCTTCGGCTCGGTTGTCGATCGCATGCAGGGTGAGGCCGAGCGTGCCGCCCTCCCCTTGCCAGCGCAGCTTGCCGGTGAGGTGGTTGGTTTCAGCGGTACCGTGCGTGCGGTAGCCGTCGAGCTGTGTGGCGTTGACCGCTAGCAAGGCGCCCAGCGATCCGGCGCTGCCACTGGTTTCCGCGCGCATGCGGCGATAGCCCAGCTCGCCGCCGGTCACCTCGACCTGCGTGAACGGCGTATCCCCTGGCTGCCGCGTCTGGATCGCCAGGACGCCACCGGCAGCATTGCCGTAGATGGTCGACGAGGGACCACGGATCACCTCGATGCGCTCCACCAACGAGGTGTCCAGCCCATCCATTTCGGTCTGCCCGTCAGGCATGGTCAGGGGCACCCCGTCGACCAGCACCCGCACGCCACGAACGCCAAAACTGGAACGGGAACCAAAGCCGCGAATAGACAAGCGCATGCCCTGGGACAGGTTGTAGCGGCTCTGCGAAAGCGCGCCCGGCACAGGCCCGAGCAAGCTGTCGAGGGTGAGCAGCTGCTCGCCCGGATGGTCCTGCGCCGACACGGCGGATACCGCCATCGGCAAGGTAAACCAGTCGGATTCGGCTCGGGGCGAGCTCACCAACAGGGGATCAAGGGTGAGCGGTTCGCCCGTCTGCGCGAGCAATGGTCCGGTAGGCAACAAGAGCGATCCGGCAAGTAAGAGTCGATACATGATTGAACCTTGTTGTTATGAAGTGACGTGGCTGTCGCCAACCGCTGCTGCCAGGCAAACCGCTCAATTGCGCTGGCCAAGAGGGCGCGATTGGGCAGCCTCGGGAACAGGCGCACCGGAACGCGCGTTCAAAGTACAGAAACCACCCGATGCGGAAAACCCTGCAGAGGCCTGTGCGTCTTTAACGCAACGCACATGCCAAGCAAGCCTGAAGACGTTACTCGTTGCCGTTTCCGCCTCCGCAACGGCTTGCCAGCCGGCAGTCCTGCTGCCTCGGCAGGCCATTCTCGATCGCCGCCTCTGCATCCAACCGGCGGACAACAGGGTGGTAGGCGCGCGTCTTTGTCGCAGCCGCGCGACAGTTGTCGCAGCCGCGCAACGGTTTGGTTGCGACAAGCCGCTTCAGCCGCGGCGACCCCGGCCCGCGCCAGCCAGCGCCATAGCTGGCTTTGCTGCCAAATCGCAACGGCTGGCACAGCGGTTGCTCTCCCTGAAAGACCTGCCCCACGGGGCGGCCAGACCAATAACAAGAGAGAGCCTGCGATGAAGCACCTAGATCCCTACCTGGGCCGACGGCCCACCACCCTGCTTGGCGCCAGCCTTGCCGCTCTGCTGTCCCTGCCGCTGTACGCCGCCGAAGTCGACGGCAAACGCATCGCCAATGCCGACGCCGAACCCGGTAACTGGATGAGCCACGGCCGCGACTATGGCGAGCAGCGCTTCAGCCCGCTGAAGAAGATCACCGACAGCAACGTCGACGATCTCGGGCTGGCCTGGAGCTACAAGCTCGACATCGACCGCGGTGTCGAAGCCACGCCCATCGTGGTCGACGGCGTGATGTACACCACCGGCCCCTTCTCCATCGTCTATGCGCTGGATGCACGCACCGGCAAGGAAATCTGGAAATACGACCCCAAGTCCGACCGCGCCCGTGCGGGTGAGGCCTGCTGCGATGCGATCAACCGCGGCGTCGCCGTGTGGAAAGGCAAAGTCTACGTCGGCGTGCTCGACGGTCGCCTCGAAGCCATCGACGCCAAGACCGGCGAGCGCGTTTGGTCAGTCGATACGCGCTACGACAAGGCCCGCAGCTACTCCATCACCGGCGCGCCACGCGTCGTCAACGGCAAGGTAGTGATCGGCAACGGCGGCGCCGAATTCGGCGTGCGCGGCTACGTCACCGCCTATGACGCCGAAACCGGTGATCAGGCCTGGCGCTTCTTTACCGTACCGGGCGACCCGGACAAGCCCGCCGAAGGCAAGGGCATGGAGATCGCCAAGAAGACCTGGCACGGCCGCGCCTTCGTCGAGCAGGGCGGCGGCGGTACCGCCTGGGATTCCTTTGCCTACGACCCGGAGCTGAACCTGCTGTACATCGGCGTCGGTAACGGCTCGCTGTGGGACCCGATCTGGCGCAGCGAGGGCAAGGGCGACAACCTGTTCCTGTCCTCCATTGTCGCGGTCAACGCCGACACCGGCGAATACGTCTGGCACTACCAGACCACGCCGGGCGATGCCTGGGACTACACCGCCACTCAGCACATGATCCTGGCTGACCTCGAGATAGAGGGAGAACAGCGAAAGGTGCTGATGCAGGCGCCGAAGAACGGCTTCTTCTACGTCATCGACCGCGCCACCGGTGAGCTGCTATCGGCCGAAAACATCGTGCCGATCAACTGGGCCAAGGGCGTCGATCTGAAGACCGGCCGCCCCATTGTCGACGACGAAGCCGCGGCCTATTGGAAGGGTGAGAAGAAGGCCAAGCTGGTCCAGCCAGGCTTCTGGGG
Organism: Stutzerimonas tianxiuensis; assembly: GCF_053470365.1. Lineage (NCBI taxonomy): Bacteria > Pseudomonadati > Pseudomonadota > Gammaproteobacteria > Pseudomonadales > Pseudomonadaceae > Stutzerimonas > Stutzerimonas tianxiuensis. The sequence continues at coordinate 61,100 of NZ_JBPVWS010000018.1, forward strand.
CGCGCATGACTGGCACCCCATGTCCTATAACCCGAACACCGGACTGGTCTACATCCCCGCGCACATCATGTCCGCCTGGTACGAGCACGTGCCTGATGCGCCAGCGCGCAACAAATTCAAGAGCATGTACCAGCTGGGCCTGAAGACCGGAATGATGCCCGAAGACCCGGAAGGCCTGGGCAAGTACGCCGACACCTGGTCCGGCAAGCTGATCGCCTGGGACCCGGTCAAGCAAGAGCAGGCCTGGGAAGTGCCCTACGTCACCATCTTTAACGGCGGCACCCTGAGCACCGCTGGCAACCTGGTGTTCGAAGGCAGCGCCGACGGTCGCGTCATCGCCTATGCCGCCGACACCGGAGAGAAGCTCTGGGAGCAGCCGGCCGCCAGCGGCGTGATGGCCGCGCCCATCAGCTACAGCGTCGACGGCGAGCAGTACGTAACCTTCATGGCCGGCTGGGGCGGCGCCTTCTCTACCTTTGCCGGTGCCCTGTCACTGCGCGCCGGCGTGCAGCCCTATGCCCAGGTGCTCACCTACAAGCTCGGTGGCACGGCTGAATTGCAGGAACCGGCTCCGCGTGAAGATGCACCCAAGCCACCGCCGCTGACCGCCGATGCCGCCACCGTCGAGGCCGGCGCCAAGCTGTACGACGGCTACTGCTCGCAGTGCCACGGCATCCACGCCGTCAGCGGTGGCGTATTGCCGGACCTGCGCATGCTCACCCCGGAGATGCATGAGCAGTTTCTCGGCATCCTCCACGGCGCGCGCATCCCCGATGGCATGCCCTCCTTCGCCGAGGCGTTTGATCGCGAGCAGATGGAGCAGATCCATCAATACCTGATCAAGCGCGCCCACGACCGCATCGAGCACGGCCCGAACGACCTGCCCCAGCCGACTCAGAAAACGGCCAGCAACTGACCCTCAGGAGAGTGACATGACTGACGCAACCACCTACCAGAACTACATCGACGGCGCCTTTGTCGCCTGCGACAACCTCATCGAGGTACGCAACCCGGCCACAGGTGCGGTGCTGTCCCGCGTGCCGGAATCCGACGCCGCCACCGCCGAACGCGCCATCGCCGCCGCTCGCGCTGCGCAGAAAGGCTGGAGCCAGAAGCCTGCCGTCGAACGCGCCGGTTACCTGCGCGCCATCGCCAGCAAGATCCGCCAGAACGCCGAGCGCCTGGCCCGTGTCATCACCGAGGAAGGCGGCAAGATCCAGAGCCTGGCGCTGGTGGAAGTCAACTTCACCGCCGATTACCTCGACTACATGGCCGAGTGGGCGCGCCGCATCGAAGGCGAGATCATCACCAGCGATCGCCCGGGCGAAAACATCTTCCTGTTCCGCAAACCGCTGGGCGTGGTCGCCGGCATCCTGCCGTGGAACTTCCCCTTCTTCCTGATCGCCCGGAAGATGGCCCCGGCGCTGGTGACAGGCAACACCATCGTCATCAAGCCCAGCGAGGAGACGCCAAACAACTGCTTCGAATTCGCCAAACTGGTGGCCGAGACCGACCTGCCCAACGGCGTGTTCAACGTGGTCTGCGGCAGCGGCGGGGGCGTCGGCAGCGCCCTGACCACCAGCGACAAGATCGACATGATCAGCTTCACCGGCAGCGTCGGCACCGGCCAGCGGATCATGGCTGCTGCGGCGCAGAACGTCACCAAGCTCAACCTGGAGCTGGGCGGCAAGGCCCCGGCCATCGTCATGAACGATGCGGACCTGGACCTCGCTGTCACCGCCATCCGTGCGTCGCGCATCATCAACACCGGGCAGGTCTGCAACTGCGCCGAACGGGTCTACGTGCAGCGCGGTGTCGCGGACCAGTTCATCGAGCGCATTGCCGGTGCCCTGGCCGAAACGCGCTATGGCGACCCGATAGCCCAGGCGGACGTGGAGATGGGCCCGCTGATCAACGAGGCCGGGTTGCGCAAGGTCGAGCAGATGGTGCGCACTGCGCAGAGTCAGGGCGCGCAGCTGATTACAGGCGGCGCCGTGGCGGACCTGGGCAAGGGCTTCCACTACCAGCCGACGCTGCTCGCCAACTGTTCGCACGACATGGAGATCATGCGCAAGGAAGTCTTCGGCCCGGTGCTGCCGGTGCAGATCATCGACGACCTGGACGAAGCCATCGCCCTGGCCAACGACTGCGAGTACGGCCTCACCTCCTCGATCTACACCCGCGATCTCTCCACTGCGATGAAGGCGGCCGCAGGCCTGGACTTCGGTGAAACCTACATCAACCGCGAGAATTTCGAGGCGATGCAGGGCTTCCACGCCGGGGTGCGCAAGTCCGGCATCGGCGGCGCCGATGGCAAGCACGGGCTGTACGAGTACACCCATACCCATGCGGTGTACATACAGAGCTGAGTGACCTGAGGTGACCAAGAACCCCGCCCCGGCGGGGTTCTTGCTATTCGGCCGAGCAATCGGCCAGCCCACCGAAACTACCGAGTCGCCAGCGCAGCTTCACCTGCGCGGCGCAGTGAGTCCGTGACGGTGGAGCTTGCGATACAGCGTGGCGCGGTTGATGCCAAGGGAACGCGCCGCCGACGTGACGTTGCCGCCATGCTGCTCGAGTGTCGCTTGCAGATGGGCCGCTTCGGCAACGTCTCTGGTCGTCTCCAGCAACTGCGCAACGCACGACCGCTCCGTGGGCACCGACATGACCTCCGGCGGCAGGCAATCGAGACTGATTACCCCGTCGTCCGCCAGCGCGACGGCACAGCGCAGCACATTGATCAGTTGGCGCACGTTGCCGGGCCATCGGTAATCGGCCAGCCGCTCCATCGCCTCGGCGGTCAGCTCGACCTGTTCATCACCGGCCTCGCGTCCTAGAACGCGACGGATCAGCGCGGCGCGATCCGCCCGGTCGCGCAAAGCGGGCAGCCTGACCGTCAAGCCGTTGAGTCGGTAATACAGGTCCTCACGGAACTCGCCAGCGGCCACCATGGCGGGCAGGTCACGGTGCGTCGCGCAGACCAGCTGCACATTCAGCGACACCGGCGTTGCGGCGCCCAGCGGCACCAGCTCCCGCTCGGCCAGCACGCGCAGCAGGCGCGTCTGCAGGTGCGCCGGCATATCGCCAATTTCGTCGAGAAACAGCGTCCCGCCATTGGCCTGTTCCAGCTTGCCCTTCATCCCCTGTCGGCTGGCGCCGGTAAAAGTGCCAGCACGGTAGCCAAACAGCTCGCTCTCGATCAGCGACTCCGGAATCGCCGCGCAGTTGAGCGCAACGAAGGGCCCCTTGGCGCGCACGCTGCCCTGATGGATCGCCCGCGCAAAGGCTTCCTTGCCGGTGCCGGTCTCGCCGGTCAGCAGCAATGAAATATCCCGATCGAGCACGCGCCGCAGCTTTTGGACGGAGCGTTGCAGGCCTGGGTCCTCCCCGGCCAAGTCTTCAAGCGTAGGCTCTACCGGGATGACGTTCAGGCCGCGCTCGCTTCTGCCGCGCGGCGCGGGGGTCGACGGCATACGTAGCGTGACCTCCAGCGCGGACCCTCCGGCCAGCCGTAACGATGCGCTGCGCTGGCCACCGTGCGTCAGGGTGATCAGCTCATTCAGTGACGTCGACAGAACATCCTGAACCGCCTCCCCCAACAGCGCGCTCCCATGGCCCGCGGCCATGAACGCGGCGCGATTGGCGCCGAGGATCCGGCCTGCCGCATCGAGCGCCAGCAAGCGCTCATTACCCAGGTCACCAGCATCGCCGCCCAGAGTCAGCATGGCGCAAGTGGCATAGCGCTGGTGGAAACTGGCGTTTTCGATGAGCCGGGCGTAAAGGCTCACCAACTGCAGCGTCAGGTACTGCGCCTGCTTCGGTCCGCCACTGTTGAGGCACGAGGCATTGAGACAGCCCAGCAACGCACCCTGTGGATCGAACAGCGGCGCCACCGAGCAACTCAACATGGCGTTGCTGCTGAGAAAATGCTCGTCCCGGTGGATGATCAGCGGCTGGCCAGCAGCCAGCCCCGTACCGATGCCGTTGGTCCCTACCAGCGACTCGTCCCAGCAACTGCCGACCACCAGCCCAGAATCGGCATAGGGGCTGTACTGCCCGGGCAGCCGCGCGTCGAGCGTGATACCGCGGCAGTCACTGAGCAGCACCGCGAACCCGGCAGGATTCAGACGCCGCGACAGCCCTTCCATGCCCTGGCTCGCGATGGCCAGAAAGTCATGATGCTCTTCCTGATGCAGACGGATCTCGTGATGCTCAAGCTGAACGTGGGCGGCAGGTTGAGCCGGGTCAAGTCCGTGCTCGTGGACACTGCGGTACCAGGATTCGGCAATCAGCCGATCCGGGTTGGATCCTCGGTCGGCAAAGTGCGTGGCAACGAAAGCAGAGAGTTCGGTTGAAAGCTCTGATGGCGGACGCGCGATCATGCGGGACTCCAGACAAGGCGCCGAGTCGGGCCTTGCGTAATTGTTCGTATCGGCCGTGGAGCAGCCAAAACCAAGCCTAGCACGGCCAATCCAGGCCGGGCCGCCCGCCTGCCGAGCTGGGGTCTTTAAGGTGGCCGCTTCGTTGGTTGAGCTTCGTGGCGCTGAGAGGCTTGCGTGTTGTCGGGTGGAGCAGATATCGGCCTAGAAGTGGACAGTCAGTCCAAAAATATCTCTTTCACCTTTTGGTTGCGCGAAGCGCTTACGCAGAACGACCTCGGCAGTAACCAGTGCTGAGTTGCTGCCATATCCAAGAGCAGCACGTCGAAAAATGTCAACGAAACTGGGCCTAATCAGGGGGCACGAATATTGGCGTCACATTCTCAATTGACATTTGAGACGATCGGTCTAATATCGTCGCCATGACTATAGCTAAGACTCATGCCCGCCGAGGTCGTCCGCCTAATGCTCAAAGAGAGCATGGGGACACTCGCGAGCTGCTATTGCGTTGCGGCATGGAAATACTCGCCGAACAGGGCTTTGCAGCTACGGGCATCGACGCAGTGCTGAAGCGGATTAGCGTGCCCAAAGGCTCGTTCTATCATTACTTTGATAGTAAGGAAGCCTTCGGGCAGGCAGTGTTGCAACGCTATGCGGATTATTTTGGCCGCAAACTGGATCGTTGGTTGCTGGACGAGACGGAGCTCCCGCTTCGCCGCATACGCCATTTTGTCGACGACGCCAAGGAGGGCATGAAGAAGCACGAATTCCGCCGAGGCTGTCTGGTCGGCAATCTCGGTCAAGAGGTCCTTGTTCTACCTGAGAGTTTCCGCAACGAGCTGGAGAATATTCTGCTCGACTGGCAAAGGCGTCTGGCGGATTGCTTACGTCAGGCGGCGAGCCAACGGCAAATATGCCTAAGCAGTAACTGCGATGATCTCTCTGCATACTTCTGGATTGGTTGGGAAGGTGCCGTAATGCGCGCCAGGCTGGTACGGGATGCGGCGCCGTTGGAGGTCTTCGCCGCTGGGTTTCTCGCAGGCATCACTAGGTAGAGTTTTTTCGACAATTAATAGACGATCGGTCTAAATCAGGAGCTGATGATGTTTAAGGCAATTCTTATTGAAAAAGATGCAGAGGCTTATCGGGCTCGCTTGACTGACCTTGATGAAGCGCAGCTCCCTGAAGGTGATGTAACCGTTCGGGTGGCCTACAGCACGCTGAACTACAAGGATGGGCTAGCCATCAGCGGTGGCAGTCCAGTTGTGCGTCAGTTTCCGATGGTGCCCGGTATTGATCTGGCCGGAACCGTGGAAGCCAGCAGCAACCCTCACTACAAGATCGGCGACCGGGTTCTGCTCAACGGCTGGGGTGTGGGCGAAGGGCACTGGGGCGGGTTGGCTCAGAAGGCCAAGCTACGAGCTGAATGGCTGATCCCGTTGCCCGAGACATTGAGCGAACGCCAGGCAATGGCAATCGGAACCGCAGGCTACACAGCAATGCTTTGCCTGTTAGCGCTGGAACGCCAAGGTGTGACGCCGGAGCGTGGTGAAGTGCTGGTCACAGGCGCCAATGGCGGAGTTGGCAGCTTTGCCATCGCGCTGTTAGCGCATAAAGGTTATTCGGTCATTGCAGCTACGGGGCGTCCGGCCGAAGCGGATTACCTGAAGCGCTTGGGCGCAACAACCATCATTGATCGCAATGAATTGTCGAATCCCGGGCGTGCTTTAGCAAAAGAGCGTTGGGCTGCGGCGATCGACTCAGTAGGCAGCCACACGCTGGCCAACGTATGCGCAGGCACACGCGCAGACGGGGTGGTCGCTGCGTGCGGTTTGGCCCAAGGCATGGACTTCCCAGCGACCGTGGCGCCCTTCATTCTGCGTGGGGTTAGCCTGATTGGCATCAATAGTGTCACCCGTCCCTACAAGGAACGTGTGGAGGCCTGGGGCCGCCTGTGCACGGACCTGGACCTATCGATATTGGATGAAATAACCCATGAAATTGGCCTGAGTGAAGCCATACCGGTTGCACACGAGTTACTCGAAGGCAGAGTCCGGGGGCGTGTGGTGGTTGATGTAAACCGGTGAGCACCAGATAACTGCCCCCACCATTTACAGATCGTATTTTTTTAACGGAGCCGCCACCTTTTAGCTGCGCCAAGAGTTGACTGCCGTGGATGTACAGCGCTCTTGCCAGCGATTCGTTCCTACTGGCGGTCTCGGGGCGCGAGACCAAGCGGGATGACGACCCACCTCCGCCGAGGGCAGCAAATCCAGCCGCTCGGACTGAATTCGCTTGGCTTGGAACGTGGCCGCGAAAGACGACCCAAGCAGCCAACAACCCGGACCAAAGCGGGATCAACCCGAGCCGCTGTTGTCGCTCAGAACCTCGTTGACGTCGCGCTTCATGCCGGTGCTACATTGCTCGTCCACAGCCGCACAACCAACCCCACTTAGCGAGGGACTCATGCTTAACCATGTAATGGTCGGTTCGAATGATATTGAACGGTCGAAGCGGTTCTACGATGCCGTGCTCGGCCTACTCGGTGCAGGCGAGCCGATCCGTAACACCGGGCCTACCGGGCACACCCGCCTCTTCTACCGACACGATGGCAGCCTCTTCGGTGTTACCGAACCCATTAACGGTGAAGAAGCGACGGTCGCCAATGGCGGCACGATTGGTTTCAAGTGCAATTCGGCCGAGCAGGTCCAGGCGTTCCACGACATCGGTGTGGCCCATGGCGGCACAACTTGCGAAGATCCACCGGGGCTGCGCGAAAGCAGCCTAGGCCCGATGCATCTGGGCTATGTGCGCGACCCTGACGGCAACAAGCTGTGCGCCATCTACCGCGCGCCATAATCTGCACTGCACCGCACAACCAAGAGCGGCGCCACCGTTGAACGTCTATGCGCTGCACCCCGGCTGCGGCGCATGAACGCTAACAAGACGGGTGCGATCCGGCGCCCTTCAGTCCAAACGCACAAGCGCCCTGGCAGGCCTTAAAACGAGCCCGCTAGCGCGGGCTTTGTTTCGCCTGACTTAAGAGCGGGCTACCTACTCTGACCTGGGTAGCCAGCAGCAACCCGGCAAAAATCAGTCCGCCGCCAATCCAGTGGAACAGCTGCAAGCCTTCTCCCAGCAGCAGCCAGCCGAGAATCGCGGTGAAAACCGGCATCAGATAAGTCGCCATTGCCGCTTTGGCTGCGCCAACGGTTTTGACGCCGTGGTTCCAGGACAGATACGCAATCAGCGAGGCGAAGACCGCTGTGTAGGCGATGACGCTGAGGTTGGTCAGGCTCGGTGTGAAACCGCCGACCTGGCTGAATTCGAACAGGTAGAACGGCAGGATCAGCGGCGTACCGATTGCCATCAAGACGCCTAGCAGCGTTAACGGCGGAACTTGGAGAAAGCTGCTCCAGCGTCGCAGCGACAGGGTGTACAGCGCCCATACCAGCACGGCCACGAGCATGATGAGATCGCCAGCCTTGAACGCCAGGTTTGCAAACGCATCCCAGCTGCCACGACTGATCAGATAGACCAATCCGCACGCGGCGATGGCCATGCCGAACCAGGCGCGACGGGCGGGCCACTCACCCAGCAGCAGGCCACCGCCAATAAAGGTGAACAACGGCAGACAGGTGTTGACCAGGGTGAGGTTGATGGCTTCGGTGCTTTGCGCAGCTGAGTACAGCAGCGAGTTGTAGCTGCTGATACCCAACGCCGCGACCACCAGCAAGCGCCAGCCGGCGGCGCGAAGCGTGGCGCGATGCGTCCAGATGGAGCGCGCCACGAATGGCAGCAACAGACAGGTGGCCAGCGTCCAACGCCAGAACGCGAGGGTCAGCGGTGGGATTGCCTCATGAAAGGCGCGCGCCACCAGAGCGTTTCCACTCCAGCAGAGCACGGCGAGCAACAGCCCAGCGAAGGCCCATCCCTGACGAGGCGCCATCAGACGGGCTGACGCGTGCGCAGGCGGTACTGCGGCGGCAGCTGATCAAGACCGCTGATGGTGACGTTAAGGTTCTTCCAGATACCGTCCCTGATGCCATAGATGCAGCCGTGCACGGACAGCGGCTGGCCGCGGTGCCAGGCGTTCTGGACGATGTTGGTGTGGCTGACGTTGGCGACCTGCTGGATGACGTTGAGCTCGCAGAGGCGATCCACCTGCGCTTCTTCAGTCGGGAAGCTGGCGATGTGCTCGCGGTGCTCGTAATAGAGATCGCGGATGGTGCGCAGCCAGCCGTCGATCAGCCCGAGCTGGTCGTCACGCATCGAAGCGCGAACACCGCCGCAACCGTAATGGCCGGTGACAAGGATATGCCGCACCTTGAGCACGTCCACCGCGTACTGGATCACCGACAGACAATTGAGGTCGGTGTGCAGGACGACATTGGCGACGTTGCGGTGAACGAACAGATCGCCGGGCAGCAGGCCGACAATTTCGTTGGCCGGTACGCGCGCATCCGAACAGCCGATCCAGAGATATTCCGGCACCTGCTGCTTGGCCAGTTTGGTGAAGAAGGTCGGGTCTTCCTCGATGATCGCTTCAGCCCAGCGCGCGTTGTTCTCGAATAACTGTTGAAGCTCGTTGCTCATCGCCTGCCCCTTCCATTCCGACACGCACGTTACGAACCGGTCGGCGTTTTGACAAGCACGCAGACCGGTACGTCACAGCATTAGACGGTGAACAGCGGATTCGCCTGAACCTCAGCTCGTGGGCGGGAAGAAAAGGCGCGCAAGTCTCGCAGGAAATTGTCGCGCCAGGCATCCAGGTCAGCGGCACGTATCGCCCGCATCATGTGCTCATAGCGATCCTTGCGCTCGGTCAGCGACATGCGCATCGCGCGATCCAGCGCCTCGGCCATGCCGATGCAATCGTAGGGGTTGATGATCAGCGCCGAGGTCAGCTCCCGCGCGGCGCCGGCAAAGCGTGAAAGCACCAGTACCCCGGGGTCTTCCGGGTCCTGGGAGGCGACGAATTCCTTGGCCACCAGGTTCATGCCATCGCGCAGCGGTGTGACGAAGCCGATGTCGGACTGGCGAAACAGGCCCATCAGGGCGCGACGGTCGTGGCTCTTGTTGAGGTAATGCAGCGGCGTCCAGTCCAGATCGGAGAGCCAACCGTTGATATGTCCGGCCTGGCTTTCCAGCTGCTGTCTAATCGCCTGATAAGTCTTCACATCCGAGCGAGATGTTGGCGCAATCTGGATGAACTCCACCGCACGCCGATGCTCCGGGTAGCGCTCAAGGAACGCCTGGTAGGCCATGAAACGCTCCACCAATCCCTTGGAGTAATCCAGCCGGTCAACGCTGACGATCTTCTTGCGATCCACATCAGTGGTGCGCCGCATGGGCTTGGTGCGGCCCTTGTAGGACTCGGCGAGATCCTGGATCTCATCCGGCACCACGCCGATGGGATAGACCCCGGCGCGGAAGTTCTGACCATAAGCCGTCAAGCTGCCATCCGACTCAAGAATGCCGCGCACCTCGCGGGTCATGTAATCCTGGAACGCAAGCCGATCAGTCTCGGTCTGGAAGCCGATAAGGTCATAGAAGCAGAGCGTCTTGAGCAGCTCGTTGTGCGGCGGAATGACGGTGAGAATTTCCGGTGGCGGGAACGGAATGTGAAGAAAGAAGCCAATGCGGTTGCGAATGCCCAGCTGGCGGCAGGCTTCGGCGAAAGGAATCAGGTGGTAGTCATGGATCCAGATGATGTCGTCAGGCTTGAGATGAGGCTTGAGCTTTTCCGCCAACATGGCGTTGACCCGCCTGTAGCCCTCGTACTCCTGCCGGTTATAGCGGGCCAGGTCGATCCGGTAGTGAAAGATCGGCCACAGCGTGGCATTGGAAAACCCTCGGTAATACTGATCGTAGTCCTGCTTGGTCAGGCCCAGCGTGACGTAGGTGATGTTACCGACGGTCTCGGTGCTGGTTTGCGGAGAGCTGCTCACATCCCCGCTCCAGCCAAACCAGATACCCCCGGCCTGGCGCAACGCGTCATGCACACCCACTGCAAGCCCGCCAGCAGCGACCTTCCCCGCCTTGATCGGCGCTACGCGGTTGGAAACCACTACTAGTCGGCTCATGCTAGTTCTCGCTTCAATCTGGTTTTATTGGATGTTACTGCGGCTCCAGCAGCGTGCTTTGCAACCGGTCCAGCCAGGCGGCAACAGCCTCCACCGATTCCAGCCGCTGCGTGGCTTCGGTCGCTCCGCTGCCCACCTTGATCGAGACCCCGCCCAGCTCATTAACCACCGTGAAGCCAGCTTCATCGGTCAAATCATCACCAATGAAGACCGGCGTCCGCCCGGCAAATGGCGCCTCTTGCATGAAGGTACGGATGACTTCTCCCTTGCTGGCGCCGCGAGGCTTGAGCTCGAATACGCACTTGCCCGGCTGAAGCGCCAGTACCTCACCATAACGGGAGACGAAATCTTCGGCCACGTGACGCGCTGTCTCTTCCAACTCAGGGGCCAGGCGGAAATGCAGAGCAAAGGCGACGCCCTTGTTCTCAAGCGACAGGCCTGGATGCTCGGCACATGCCTGCGCCAGCTCGCGCTGAATGGCATCGAGCACCTCGTTATCGAGGGCCAGGTTTTGCAGCTCGCCAGTCGCGGTACGACGCTCGGCGCCGTGCACGCCGGCTGCCGGCAGCTGCAGAGGAGTGAGCAGCGCATCGAGCTGACTGATTGGCCGGCCTGACACGACCGCAACAGGAATGCCGTTGGCGCTCAGCTGTTCGAGCGCGGCCAGCGAACGAGGCGGGATGAAAACGAGTTCTGGACGCGGCTGGATATCAGCGAGCGTGCCATCGACATCGAAGAAAAAAGCGCAGCGCCGAGTCTCTAGCTCGGGTTGATCATCTTGTTTACTCATGTAGCTGGGACCCCCGGTCAACGGTGGTGGTTCGCGTTTTTTTATCGCGGCTGCCGCCTGCAATTCAACAAGCACAGCCACTGCAGCTTGGTTCATAAAGCCGGAACCGGCCAGCGGCCGGCCTGAATCTTCACATCGCCACCGGGTCACAACCTGCAAGACCAGAGTTCTAGCAGGAGGTTGTCATGAACGATTCCAAGCCCTACACCCCCAAGGAAATCGACACTACCGAGGACCGCATGGGCTCCATCGAGCAGCTCGATTTCGATCAGCATCGGGACGATCGTAACGGCCGCATTGGAGATGAAGTGCCTGCCGAAGAACTCGAGGACGAGTTTCCGCCAGAGCGCGTAGCCGAAGCCGGCATGACGACTGGCGAAGTACCTGGCGGGCAGACCACCATGGACGACATGGCGCCAGAGACGCTGATTCCTGACGATGGCTCTCGCTCGCCACACGAGCGTGGTCAGGGCGGGCCGGCGGATCAGGAGCTGAGTGAAGTCTCGGAGCATCGCATCGGTGCCGATGTGGACCTGGACGAGGCCGAAGCGGGCCGCTCCGACCCGCTGGACGGCAAGCCGTGGGACGGCCCGGCAGATGGTGACCCGGACACCGGTCTTGGCGGCGGCGACGCCGTGCTGCATGAAAATGACGATGTGATGGACGACGACGAACTCGGCGGCGACGCCCCGCTGGATTCTGGCCGGGACAAGGCGCCGGGGCAGTAGCGTCTACAAAGCTGCCTGCCATACGCAATGGATGTATGGCGATAAAAGAAGGCCCGACTCTTTTGGAATCGGGCCTTCTTGCATCAGACCTTCGCTGCTCAGTCGATCAGCGTACAGGCCATCACCAGCGCATCCTCGCGGCCCTCGGCGGACGGGTAGTAACCACGGCGGCGCCCGACCTCGTTGAAGCCATAACGCTCGTACAGACGGTAAGCCGAAGTATTGCTCGCGCGCACCTCGAGGAAGCACTCGCGCCCGCCACGCTCGTGAGCCCGTTGCATCAGATGTTCCAGAAGCCGCAAGCCAAGCCCGTAGCCCTGACTCTGTGGCTTGACCGTGATGTTGAGCAGATGTGCTTCGTCGAGAATGACGTTGATCACGCCATGACCGACCTGCTGCTCGCCCTCGAACATCACCCAGCATTCATAGGCGGTGAGCGCATCGGTGAAGATGCCGCGGGTCCAGGGATGGCTGAAGGCCGCGTATTCGATTTTCAGCACGGTTTCGATATCCGCCGCAGTCATCGGGCGGAAGCTCACTGCATCACTCATGAACACTACTCGTGGACCCACTCAAACCAGTCACCCAGCGCGGCATGCTGCGGCGCATGGCTTTCCACAGCTGCGCCTTGCTGCCAGGCTGCTCCATCAACTGTTCCAGCCCGGGTATGGTCAACGCAACGCCCAGGCCTTCAATGGTCAACTCGCGGTAGCAGGCGTCCGCCTCGACTTCGCCAGCAAACCGCAGCGCGGGCGAACCGACCAACCAGAGGCAGGCACACCCCATACCCTCGAGCTCAGCGGCAACCACGCCTTGCACATAGTCGCGCGCGGCCTCTGCACCTTGATCAAGGCTGCCGCGATGGAGCAGCGGCCAGCGAATCGGCTCACCGTCACCGACCTGCTGCGGGCTGTCCGGCAGCCTGGCGGCGCGCAACAAGTCCTTGAGCAGGATGTAAGCCGGATCGCGGCTCTGGAAGGATTCCCCGGTGGGCAGCTCGACCAAGAGCAAGACATTGCCCGCACGCAACAACTGCAAGGCGAAGCGAGGTGGCGGTACGGCAACTTTCTGCTCGGTGGCGACCGCTTGCGCCTCGCCAGTCTTGGCGGCTGACTTTTTTGGCTCAGGCATGGCGACCCGCGACATGACCGAGCGAACCGCATCCGCAGCCGGACTCGCCGAAGACGCCGCTGCCGGCGCTATTGCCTCAGGTGCCGCAAGGGTCGGTTGTGGCGCCGAGCCAGGCTCGACGACTGGCGCGGCCTCTTCTTCCGCCTCGAAGAAATGCAACAGTTCCGGCCGCGAAGGCGCGGCAAACGGCAGCTCGGCGCGCGGCAGCCAGGTGGTGATCTGCATGGCATCGAGAAAGGCCCGACGCCGACTCTCGGTAATCAAACCCCGGCCACCTGCGGATGAGCCTTGGCGCCAACCTGCATCAGATTCAGCGCATTGAGGTAGGCCTTGGCCGAGGCGACGACGATATCGGTGTCGGCACCGTTGCCATTGACGATGCGCCCGCCCTTTTCCAGACGCACCGTGACCTCGCCTTGCGAGTCGGTGCCCTTGGTGATGGCATTGACCGAATACAGCTGAAGCGTCGCGCCCGAATTGGCTATCGACTCGATGGCCTTGAAGGTCGCATCGACCGGTCCCGAACCCTGTCCGGACGCGGCCTGCTCATTGCCGTCCACACTCAGTACGAGCTTGGCGTCCGGCACTTCGCCTGTCTTGCTCGCCACCTCCAGGGTGACGAGTTTGAAATGCTCCTGCACGTCCTCGGCCAGCGTGTCGGACACCAGCGCCTGCAAGTCCTCGTCGAAGATCTCGTGCTTCTTGTCCGCCAACTCCTTGAAGCGGGCAAAAGCCGCGTTCAGCTCGCCCTCGCCCGGCAGGACGATGCCCAGCTCCTCGAGCCGCGAACGGAACGCAGCGCGCCCCGAGTGCTTGCCCATCACCATCTTGTTGGCATTCCAGCCCACCGATTGCGCGGACATGATTTCGTAGGTCTCGCGGTGCTTGAGCACGCCATCCTGATGGATGCCGGACTCATGAGCAAAGGCATTGGCACCCACGATGGCCTTGTTCGGCTGCACGGGAAAGCCGGTGATTCCGGAGACCAGACGCGAGGCGCTGAGGATGTGTTCGGTCTCGATCCGGGTGTGCACGTCGAACAGGTCCTGGCGGGTCTTGATCGCCATGACGATTTCTTCCAGGGCGGCATTGCCGGCGCGCTCGCCAAGCCCGTTGATGGTGCACTCGACCTGCCGAGCACCGGCGACTACCGCGGCCAGCGAATTGGCGACTGCCAGACCCAGGTCGTTGTGGCAATGAACGGAAAACACCGCTCTGTCAGCGTTGGGAATACGCTCGAGCAGCTGGCGGATCATGTCGGCGTACTGATGCGGAATGGCGTAGCCGACAGTGTCCGGGATATTGATCGTACGTGCGCCGGCGTCGATGGCCGCCTCGATGATGCGGCACAGGAAATCGATTTCCGAACGCCCGGCGTCTTCGCAGGAAAACTCCACATCGGCGCAGAGGTTGCGCGCCTTGGTCACCGCCCGAACGGCCTGCTCGACCACCTGGTCAGGCTGCATGCGCAGCTTGTACTGCATATGAATCGGGCTGGTGGCGATAAAGGTATGGATACGTCCGGAGTTGGCCCCGGCGAGTGCTTCGGCAGCGCGTTCGATATCGGCATCGACGGCGCGGGCCAAGCTACAGACGGTGCTGTCCTTGATATGGTCGGCCACGGCTTTGACGGCGGCGAAATCACCCGGACTGGCGATGGCGAAGCCGGCCTCGATCACGTCCACTTTCAGCCGCTCGAGGGCCTTGGCGATGCGCAGCTTTTCTTCGCCCGTCATGGAGGCGCCGGGGCTCTGCTCACCGTCACGCAGAGTGGTGTCGAAGATGATGACGCGATCATTGCTGCTCATAGGAAGGTCCTCACGGCTGCCAAGCGCCTCTCATGGGGCGCTGTTGTCCGCGGATTGTCGCGTGAAATGAACGGGGCGGGAAGGCGCAGCTGCGTTCGTAGAGGAGATGTCGCTTTTACTTCACCACGTAACATGTGTGGCGCTGGCACTAGTGCGTGTGCCATCACCGGCCAAAAACGACTGGGGAAAACGCTTCGCGGTTTTCCGCCCTACGAATGCCAGACCCCACGTTGATACGTAGGGTGGATGTCGCGTTTTACATCCACCGCCGCGCCGCGGACAAAGTAAAAAGCCCCGCTGCCAGAGCAGCGGGGCCTTTCGTTCTTGCGTGCAACTTGTCGCTGGCTTACTAATCCCAGGCCCGGTCGCCGCGCTCGTCCTTGATCCGAGTCGGCAGGCCCATCGCGTCGAGCAGCTTGAGGAATGGCTGCGCCGGCAATTGCTCGACATTTACCATGCGCCGCGCATCCCACTCTCCACGCGCTACCAGCAGCGCGGCGGCAACTGGCGGTACGCCAGCGGTGTAGGAAATGCCCTGGCTGTCCGTCTCGGCGTAAGCCTCTTCATGATCGGCCACATTGTAGATGAACAGCTCGCGCGGCTGGCCGTCCTTCGTGCCTTTGATGAGGTCGCCGATGCAGGTCTTGCCGGTGTAGCCAGGCGCCAGCGAAGCGGGATCAGGCAGCACGGCTTTCACCACCTTGAGTGGCACCACTTCCAGGCCTTCTGCTGTACGTACCGGCTGCTCCGAAAGCAAGCCGAGTTTGTTCAGCACGGTGAAGACATTGATGTAATGGTCACCAAAACTCATCCAGAAGCGGACGTTCGGTACGTCGAGGTGCTTGGAGAGCGAATGCACCTCGTCATGGCCGGTCAGGTAGAGGCTCTGCTCGCCCACGACTGGCAGATTGTCGGTGCGTTTGACCTCGAACATGCGGTTAGTCGTCCACTGGCTGTTCTGCCAGCTGTAGACCTGACCGGTGAATTCTCGGAAGTTGATTTCCGGGTCGAAATTGGTCGCGAAATATTTGCCGTGCGAACCGGCATTGACGTCCAGAATATCGATCGACTCGATCTTGTCGAAGTATTCCTGCTGCGCCAGGGCGGCGTATGCATTGACCACGCCCGGGTCGAAGCCAGCGCCCAGAATGGCGGTGACGCCCTTTTCCTGACACTCGGCCAGATGCTTCCACTCGTAGTTGCCGTACCACGGCGGCGTTTCGCAAATCTTGTTCGGCTCTTCGTGAATAGCCGTATCGAGATAGGCTGCACCAGTGTCGATGCAGGCGCGAAGAACGGACATATTGAGGAAAGCCGAACCGACGTTGATGACGATCTGTGATTCGGTTTCGCGAATCAGTGCCTTGGTCGCTTCAACATCCAGTGCATCCAGCGCATAAGCCTTGATTTCGCCGGGCTGCTTCAGGCCGCCCTTGGCCTCTACGCTGTCGATGATGGCCTGGCATTTGGAGATGCTGCGCGACGCGATGGCAATACGACCGAGTTCGTCGTTGTGCTGCGCGCATTTGTGGGCCACCACCTTGGCGACACCTCCTGCCCCAATGATAAGAACGTTCTTCTTCAATTTCTTTTGATACCCCTTTTTAGCTGCCGGCCTCAGGAAAGGCTGGACAGGTAATCGTCAAAGTTGAATTCGCGAACCACCTCGACGCTGCCGTCGAGCTGCTTTACAACGATGGACGGCATTTTCAGACCGTTGAACCAGTTTTTCTTGACCATTGTGTAACCCGCTGCGTCGATAAACGACAGCCGATCGCCGATGGTCAGCGGACGATCGAATTGGTACTCGCCGAAGATATCGCCGGCCAGACAGGATTTGCCGCACACCATGTAGCTGTGCTCGCCGTCGTTGGGCGCCATCTTGGCGTTGAGGCGGTAGATCAGCAGATCGAGCATATGCGCCTCGATCGAGCTGTCGACCACCGCAAGATTCTTGCCGTTGTACAGGGTGTCGAGCACCGTCACTTCAAGCGAGGAGCTGAAGGTGATCGCCGCTTCGCCCGGCTCCAGGTAAACCTGCACACCATACTTCTCGGAGAAGGTTTTCAGGCGGGCGCAGAAGGCATCGAGTGGGTAGTCTTCCCCGGTGAAGTGGATACCGCCACCGAGGCTGACCCATTCGACTTGTTCGAGCAGATGGCCGAAACGCTCCTCGATGGTGCCAAGCATCTTGTCGAACAGCTCGAAGCTACCGTTCTCACAGTTGTTGTGGAACATGAAGCCGGAAATCTTGCCCATGACCGAGGCTATTTTCTCCGGGTCCCACTCGCCGAGACGACTGAACGGGCGCGCCGGATCGGCGAGCAGATAGTCGGAGCTGCTGACCTGGGGATTCACGCGCAATCCACGGATGGTGCCTTCGGTGGCGGCCTCGAAACGATCGAGCTGGCCGATGGAGTTGAAGATGATCTTGTCGCAGTTGGCGACCATCTCTTCAATTTCATCATCCGCCCAGGCCACGCTGTAAGCGTGGGCTTCTCCTACGAACTTCTGCCGGCCAAGCTTGAGCTCGTACAGTGAAGATGAAGTAGTACCATCCATGTACTGCTGCATCAGATCGAAAACCGACCAGGTGGCGAAGCACTTGAGCGCCAGCAGCGCCTTGGCGCCGGACTGCTCGCGTACATAGGCAATCTTTTCCAGATTGCCCAGCAGCTTCTGTTTGTCGATGAGGTAATACGGCGTCTTGATCATGTGTGCGTGCCCCGAAAAGGTCGCCGACAGGAAGCCGGCCGCTTCCCGTTTGGAAAAAAGGGCGAATTGTGCCGGTAACCAACGCATATCGAAATAGCATTTCGACACTTCCTCGACTTTCATGATGTTCGGTCGCCACGAAATTGCTGGGCTGCAAAGATGCGCGGCAGACTAAACCGCAAACGATGACGAACGGGTGAACCGTTGCATTTGCTGACAGGAGTGCCGATCAGAGCGCATCCGATCGTCTCTGTCTGCCATTAAGCCGGCGGGGATGCAGTACAATTTGCGCCTTTTTTCATGGCTGGATTGGCGCCTCGATGATCGAACCCAAGCGCGTACTGCGCGCCCTCGCCGAACACTGGACATTGCTCGAGCCGCTATGCGAGCGCTTCGATGCCGGCACCCTGAGCCTGATCGAACTCCGTCACCAGCTCGCAGCGCAACTGCCGGAAGGAACGCCCACCGACATCACGGCCCTGCTCGATCAATGGATCCGTCTGGATATTCTGGTGCCGGTGGCGAAAAGCCCGAATCGCTTCGAGCTGAACGCGCAGATTCATGACTTCCTGGCCTATCTGCGCCGAGAACATCGCCTGGGCCTGTGCCTGGAAATCGAAGCCTATCTGCGTCACCTCGAACGCCTGGCGGGACACATCCAGGACGCCTTCGAGATCCGCGACGGTCAGGACCTGGCCCGCCAGCTGCGCCTGCTCGACATGCGTGTGCGCGATGTACTGAAGAAGCTCGCCAACGACGAGCAGGCGCTGATCGGCGTCGCCGACCGGGCCAAGACCAGCGATCGGCAGATCCCGTTGCGTCAGCGTTACGCCGAGGTCCTGGCGACCTGGGATGAATATGTCGAGCCAATGATTCAGCTGGTCGCGGCTGACGGTGCCTTCGAGCAAGGCGTCTACCGCGTCGAACAGGTGCTGATGAAGCTGCTCGGCGAGCAACAGCGGCTCGGCCAACTGGTCGACGACGATCTGCTGTTACGCACGCATGCGCGGATTCTGGAAATGCAGAGCACCGCCCAGCTGACCCTCCGCCATGCTCGCGAGCTGCTGCTGCCCTTGCGTGAGGAGGCGCGTCGACACAATGCGGTGACCCGTGGTGCCGCGCTGGCGCTGTCGGCCATCCGCAAGAAAGGCCTCGATGCCGTGCCGCAGGCCTCGATGCCGCTGTTCACCCGGCCGCAGAGTACCTTCCTCGGCTCAGCCAGCCAGGTCGAAGCCTACGTCTATGCCCTGGCCCGCTTCGAGCCGAAGCCGGCACAGTTTCCGCGGGCAGGCGGCAAGCGCAAGACTGACGCACCGAGGTCGCCGCTGACGGCGCGTGAGATGCTCGACCGCTGCGAACAGGCGCTGCCGCTGCCTGACCTGATGCAATGGCTGCTGGAGCAGGAACCGGAAGGCGCGACCGATGAGCTGCTCTATTGGTTCTCGCGCCTTTCCCGCGATGCACGTTTTCAGCGCGACCGCCTGGAGCGGCGCGAGTACCTGACACGCGAGCATCAGGTCAGCCTCAGCTCATTCGCGCTGCTGGCTAATGCCAATGGTTGAGTCTTGTACTGCACGGTCAAACTGCCGCCCGTCCCGTTTACCCATTTTCGTGAAAAGCGCTTCGCGGTTTCACACGATGATTGCCTGAGTTGCGTATGAACATCGACCTGAAAGAAATGACCCAGCTGGCGCCGATCTTCCGCGAGCTGTTCAAGGGCTATCACCTGTCGCGCAGCGAGCCCGAGTGCTACGCCCAGCTGTCCAACATGCAGGACCAGTACCGTGCGCTGTTCAAGGCGCTCGGCTTCGAGCTGGTCTGCGATCCGCGCGGCTTCTATTATTTTGTCCCCGAGCAGATGGGTGCGCAGGTCAACAAGACCGCCCAGCGCCTGGCGTTGTTCACCTTCATTTTGGTCGAACACCTAGCGGATCAGGGTCGCGATCCGCTCGCGGTGCTGGACGGCGGCACCCTCGGCCGTGATGAGCTGCCGGCGTTGCTCGATAAGTACCGCGACCTGTTTCTGCAGGCTGAAGTCACCACGCAGGACGAACTGGAAGAAAAGGTTATCCGCCGCCTGACGCAGCTGGGCTTCGCCGAAGACAGCAACGGCATCTACCGTTTCCTGCCGCCCATGCACCGATTCCTCGATGTGTGCCTGTCCGTTCAGCAAGACCGCGACCTGGCGGCGAGCCTGCACAGCAGTGACCTGTCACTACCCGCACCGCAGCTTATCGCCGAGGAAGAAGAGGAGGACGACATCATCCTGATCGACCGCGCCCCGGACGATAACGAAGAAGATGCCCTGGCGCGCGCCATCGCCGAAGAAAAGGAGCTTGAAGCATGAGCCGGGAACGCTACGGCATTCGCCGCTTCGCCCTGCTGAACACTGCGGGATACAGCCTCGGCATCTTTCCGCTGGAGACACCGCTATCGGTGTACGGGGCCAACAACCTGGGCAAGTCCGCCTCGATCAACGCGCTGCAGTTCCCGATCCTGGCGCGCATGTCCGACATGAGTTTCGGCAAGTACAGCCTGGAGCAGTCGCGCAAGTTCTACTTCGCCAGCGATACCAGCTACATCCTCGTCGAAGTCGCCCTGCCCCACGGCCCGCACGTGATCGGCGTGGCCGGCCGCGGGCCGGGTGGTGGCTTCGGTCACCAGTTCTTCGTCTATCAGGGCTCGCTGGATCTCGATCACTATCAGCAGAACGGCACCTGCCTGCGCCAACGTGAGCTGTTCGCCAACCTGGAGCGCGCCGGTATCAAGGCCTACGAGGCCAAGCCGGATGAACTGCGCCGGCTGCTGGTCGGTGGGCATACCGCGATTCCGCTGGACATGACGCTGATCCCGTTGCGCTCGACCAGCGAGCAGAGCCTGAAGACCTTCCGTGCGCTGTTCATCAACCTGCTGCATATGCGCGAGATCACTGCGGCCAAGCTCAAGCAGCTGTTCCTCGACGCCTTCGAGCACAGCCTGCGCTCCGGAAGCGTCGATTACATCGCCGCGACCGAAGAAGCATTCCGCGACGTGCGCCGCATGGAGCAGGACTATCAGGCACTGGTTGCAGCCGGCCCGCTGGTCGAAGCCCTTGCCGCCGGCGTCGCGCAGCGTGAGTTGTTACGTGGCAAGTTGCATCGTCTGTCCCCCTTGCTCGACTCGCTCCTCGGCACCTGGCAGGACTATGCCGGCGCCCGCAAGGAAGAGCTGGTCATCCAGGCCGAACATTATCGCCGCGAACAAGACGGTTTGCAGAATGAACAGCGTGGCGGTACTGCTGAGCTAATGCGCCTAGAGCGTGAGATCAGCGAGATTCAGCGCTGGCTAGGTGAGCTCTCGGCGTTGAAGAACCGCTTTGCGCTGGTCGAGGATGCCCGCGTACTCGAGCAGCAACTTCTCGCCGCCAAGGATGCTCACGATGAGCTTGCTGGGGCGCTCTCCCAAGCGCGCCAGTTCTCCAGCGAAGACCTCGACGAGCGTCTGCGCGACCTGGAAAAGCGCCTCAAGTCGGTCCGGCAGCAACTGGACCATGCAGACAACAACAGCTATTCGCGCCTGCGCGAAGAGTTCTCCCAGGCCGATGTCGATCGTCTGATGCGCCTGTTCAATAGCCAACTGTTCAGCCTGCCCTTGGGTGAAAAAGGTATCGCCATGGACGACGGCGATACCTGGGTCAAGTCGCTCGAAGCGGTGCTCGACGGCTTCAAGGGTGAACACTTTGAAGCGCCTGGGCTGTCCATCGACCTGTCCCATATCGAGCCACCTGCCCTACAGGCGCTGGCCGACCGCACTGCGCTGCGTGATCAGAAGGATCGGTTGGAGCGCGAGTTCAAACAACTCAAGGCCCAGCATTCGGTGGCTGTCGACCGTGCCGCGAGCAAGGCGCAGGCCGAGCAGCTGTATCAACAGGTACTAGACGCTCAGAAAGCGCTGGAAGACTTCCGCCGTTGCCAGACCCTCTCAGCAGAAGAAGACAGCAAGCTCGAGCAGCTGGCCCAGGCGGAGGCGGCGCAGGACGAACTCAAGCGGACCAGCGATGCGTTTACCGAGCGGGTACAACACCTCTCGGCGAAGCTGCAGCTGGTTGGCCGGCAGTTGGCTGATCTCGAAGCCAAGGAACGCACGCTGGAAGACGCACTACGTCGCCGTCAGCTGCTTCCGGCCGACCTGCCTTTCGGCACGCCGTTCATGGACCCGGTGGATGACTCGCTGGATAACCTCCAACCGCTGCTCAACGACTATCAGGACAGCTGGCAGGCGTTGCAGCGCGTCGATGGTCAGATCGAAGCGCTCTACGCCCAGGTACGCCTCAAGGGCGTCGCCAAGTTTGATAGCGAAGAAGACCCCGAGCGTCGGCTTCAACTATTGGTGAACGCGTACGCGCATCGTCAGGATGAAGCCCTGACGCTGGCCAAGGCACGTAGGGCGGCAGTCACCGACATTGCCCGTACCTTGCGAAACATTCGAAGCGACTACGACAGCCTCGAACATCAGCTGGCATTGTTCAATCGCGAGATCAACAAGCGCCAGGTGTCGAACCTTGAGAGCTTCCGCATCGTCCTGGCACCGAACAAGGATGCGCTCAAGCATATCGACCAAATCATCCACAGTGCCGGACAATACGAGCAGGGCGAGACACTGTCGGTGTTCGATCTGCAACAAAGCAGCGAACAGGACAGCAAGAACGAGGAAGCCAAGGAGTATCTGGCGCGCCTGGTTGCCGCCAATAACAATCAGCTGGGCCTGAAGGATCTGTTCGAACTGGCCTTCGAAATCACCAAAGTGGGCGGTCAGCCGATTATCCATACCGACATCGACGGCGCCGCATCCAACGGCACAACGATGACGATCAAAGCGCTCACTAACATGTACCTGTTGCTGCACTTGATGGATCGTGAGCAGGCGGGCCGTATACGTCTGCCTTACTACCTAGATGAAGCTGCAGACATCGACGAGCGAAACCAGCAAGCCTTGATCGAAACCAGTTTGCAACTAGGCTTCGTCCCGATTCTGGCATCGGTAAAACCTCAGGTGTCGGCCCATGTAGCCATCGACCTGGAAGGCGGCAGCGGTCCGACCGGCATCTACATAGACGAAGCCGATTGGAAATACATCAAGCGGCGCGAGCAGGCTGGGCAATCGGATGTAGCAGCTGAGCGAAACGCGGTACGAGAAGCCGAACCGATCAGCTGAAAGCTGGGTGGCGAGCCAGTCTGCCGGTGGGATGGGCTGGCTCATTGAACACGGGCGTCTTTCCTGGCGTTCGTAGCCCAGTCCGCGCTGCCTGTCTCTTGTCCGCTAACTGGGCCGGCTGGGCAATCTCGCAAACGAGGTTAGAGTAGCCACGCCTTGGCTGCCGGCGACTGGACTGTTTGCTCCTTTCGCTTCCTTAGTTCGCTTTGGATCACGCACTTAGTCTTCCCGATCATGTGGCGCCATCGCTCCGCACAGCGGATCGTCCACGGTGGTCTATACCTCTTGTCATCGGCGCTTGGGTACCGCGTAATACTGCGCTTGGCCTTGGTCCTCTAAGCCGCGCGCCAGCCACTTCGAGGCTATAGCCGGGCCTTCCATACCCCTACGGTTGCGCCTGAAATCACCTGCCAGCTCTGGCAAAACCCACCAGCGAGAACTTGGCCAAATGGATCTGGCATGAGCTGAAGCCGCTACTGCCAGAACTATCGAGAATTCGACCCCACGAAACTGCACAAGTGGTTGCGAGTACCAAGGCGATTGACGCTCGCCTAGGCAGCGCGCTCTGCGCGACACGTTGCAGCTAGCAGGGGCTAGTCCCTTCGAGACCGCCCCCTGCCGGCCATGAACCATGCTCGTATTACTTGCCACGCATTCCGTTGAAGGTCTGACGACGCTCACGCTTGCATCGGGTGATGCGTATCACCGCGCCAAGCCGAGAGAACATGGGCTTTCACTCCCAGGCCTCATTTGATGATGCACCCTTGGCTTGTTCAGCCCATAGCGTTCGGGCCGGCCTTTCTAAGCGCGCCAAACACGTCATCACTACTCGGACTCATTAGCGGTTTCGTCGCTCGTCTCCGCTTGTGATGCAATGTCACTGCCTCTCGTGCGGCCTCCGCATGCTCGCGTAAGCATTGACCGTTTGTGCCTGCAGCCAGTGCCTCTCTGCGGGTAGTTGCCCGACCGCTTGTGTAACGGGGTTTAAGCCCCAGCGATGGATACCCAACTTTCTAGCGCCCAAAGACAAACCCCCGATCCTCTTACGAAGATCGGGGGTTTGGTGTAGAAGCTTGACGATGACCTACTCTCAC